>NZ_CAKMJU010000021.1:0-15970 GCF_927416815.1 uncultured Acetobacterium sp.
GATCAATCAGCGCAGTGTCAATCATATCCATTGGAGCGTTTGGATCACATCGTTTAAAACTGAGGTCTCAAAACCCCGATGCAGAATGATTTCGAAGTTATTAACCCTGATCATTACGGGTGTTGACTTGGCAGTGGTCGCCTTATCAATCAGTTTCATGGTAGCCCAGGCCTGCTCTGGCTCTGGCTGATCGGCGTCTTTGATTCGTCGCAGCCAGTAACGCAGGGTGGATACCTTCATTGCATTCCCATCGCACCAGGTTTCTGCTGTTTGGCCGGAATTGCGATAATCCTCAATTTGCTGGCGGCGAAATAGGTGCAGTTCATCTTTGGACATTAAAAATACCTCCATTTATTAATCTGTTGAAGGTATTATCGCATGAATTTGTAGCGTGAAATATGTGCGGACTATTTGACATTAACGATACGGGTAAAACTACGGATGCAAGGGAATCTCTTGATAATCTAAAGAATAAATATGCGATATAAGCTCATTATAACAGAAAGTGCCGAGGCATTACTTGATCATATTGTAAGTCCCCTTGTTAATCAACTGAAAAACCCACAGGCAGCTGGAAATTTACTAACAGAAATCGCGTACGTTTATGATAATTTGGAGTTTAATCCCAAAATATATGCATATTCCGATGAACTTCTTATGAAATCGAGGGGTTATCGAAAGGCACTTGTACCACATTATAATTATATCATCATTTTCCGTATCGAAGAAGAGTAAATGTCAAACTGTAGGCACCTATGCATAAAAAAAGCCCAACTCCAGGAGGAGCGGGACCGTAATTCAATGTTTATCAACTGGTTTTATAGCAATCTGGCGAAAGTGTTTTTGACCAGGGAAGGAATTGATCAATTAGTTCGGGATGGTTCACCAGATCGGTGTTGGCCATCGCTTTGAGAATGTATACCAGGTAGTTGTAGGGTTTAAGCTGATTGCTTTTAGCCGACTCGGTAAGACTATAAATCATGGCACTGGCTGTCGCACCTTGAGGGGTATTATGCATGATCCAGTTTTTTCGGCCGATTGTAAATGGCCGAATAGATCGTTCCGCACGATTGTTTGTTAATTCCAGGCGACCGTCTTGCAGGACGTTTTCCAGGTAAGTCCATTGATTCAGAGTATAATTCACGGCATTGGAGAGATAGGATTTTGGTAGGGCATTGGCCTGCATTGCAACGAGCCAATCGTGGAAAGCCGCCATTACCGGTTTTAACAAGGTCAGCCGCTTTAGTTTTCGTTCAGCCGGAGTACAGTCGTTTAACTTTTTATCGATGTGAAAAATGGTATCACAAAACTGAACCCCTTCATACGAAGCCGCTCGTCTCTGTTCTTCTTTTGGCAAGGATTTAATGGCGTCAGAAAAGCCCCGCTTGATATGAGCCAGACAGCCGACCACCGTGATATCCGGAGACAGCCGATGATAAACCTCATATCCATCAGCATGAAGATACCCTTTATAGGTTCCCAGAAAGCTAAGTGCTGCTTCCGTACTGCGGGTGGGATGATAGTCAAAGTAGACCATCGGGGTTTCATCATGAACCCCGGTGCAGTAGACCCACATGTAACTTTGGCTGGTTGCCGGGCGATCGGTTTCATTGGCAACCTGAACGGTGGTCTCATCCCCATGCAAAATATCCCGGGTGAGCATGATTTCCCGCATCCGCTGATAGAGAAGTAAAAAGTAGTCTTCGGCACAGCGCAGCAACCAGTTTGACATGGTTTGCCGGGAGAGTGCGACACTGTAGCGTTCAAACTCCTGCTGCTGCCTGGCCAGCGGCATGGCACAGACGTACTTGGCATTGATAATCGCAGCGACCAGCTCCGGCGTTGTAAAGCTGCCGGGAATCAGGGTATTTGGCATCGCCGCACGAATAAAGGGAATTTTCAAATCAATCCCATCGTCATGTTTAGCGCATTCACGGCAGGTATAGACATGCCGATGATGTTCCTCCACTTCAAACCGGGCAGGAATAAATTTAAGCAATCGGGTGATTTCCACTTTCATGTCATGAAGGGAATGACTACAATTGGGACAGATGCGTTCCGACTCCGGCAGTTCGTGTTCAATGACAATCGTTGGCAGATTGGAGAAATCCTGTTTCCGTTTCCCCTTTGCTTTTTTATTACGGGGTTTCTTCGCATCGGCAAGGACATCAGAAAGATCCGGTTCAGCGACAGAAAAATCTGCAGCCGCTTCCGGTTCGTTGAAGAATGAGAGTTGATCTTGATCACAGCCATCGGGATAAGCGACTTTATCAGCGCCAGATCCGAATTTCTTGTGGGTCAGGAGTCGGATCTGTTCCATTGCCCAGGTCAGCTGGGTTTGCGTCTGGATCAACTGAACTTGCAGTTCGTTACAGGTTTTGAGCAGCTCATCATAGGGCAGGGATTGCATATTTAAGAGTTGAATTTTAGGGGGTTCCGCTTGATTTTTCATGAGTTTATTATACCACAAAACCGTAGAAAAGAACAGCTAAATAATCATATAAATCGCATAACAGTGCGATTTTCGAGAACTTTTAAAGACTGAAAAAATTAGATTATCAAGCGCTTGTTAACGGCCCGATGGGCTTGCGGTTGTTCAAGCGACAGGCCATCCAGAAGCCAGCGCAGCTGTCTTTCGGAAATGCCTTTAACCGTCTGGGATTCATTAAACACCCATTTAAATGTACCACGGCTGAGCTTACGATAGTAAAGCCACCAGCCGTTGTTTGACCAGCGGAGGATTTTAGCTTTATCACCCTTACGGTTGAAAAACACATAGAGATGATTGGCAAAGGGATCCATATCAAAAGTCAGCTGTACGAGGGCTGAGAGTCCATTGATTGATTTTCGCATATCACAGGGAAAACAGGCAACAAAAACCTGATCAATCAGCGCAGTGTCAATCATATCCCTTGGAGCGTTTGGATCACAGCGGTTAAAACTGAGGGCTCAAAACCCCGATGCAGAATGATTTCGAAGTTATTAACCCGGATCATTACGGGTGTTGACTTAGCAGGGGTCTTGTTATCAATCAGTTTCATGGTAGCCCAGGCCTGTTCTGGCTCTGGCTGATCGGCGTCTTTGATTCGTCGCAGCCAGTAACGCAGGGTGGATACTTTCATTTCAGTTGCTTCGCACCAGGTTTCTGCAGATTGACCGGAATTGCGATAATCCTCAATCTGCTGACGACGAAATAGGTGCAGTTCATCTTTGGACATTAAAAATACCTCCATTTATTAATCTGTTGTAGGCGTTTGCAAAACGCCACAGCCCGCATAATTACGGGATTTTTTTTAGATAAAAAAATATAACTCCTCACCAGATTGTGATAAAATTGAGTTGCTTATAAACAAATCTATCAACCTGAAAGGAGTTATATCATGACTATTTTATCACAAAAACAGCTTTCTTTGGCTGAAGTTTATTCTGATTGTACTCATTTTTTTGAAAGTGACAAACATCACTTTCTTTCACTACTGGAAGAGAATCTGAATCTTCACGCGTTGATTCCGCATTCATTTTATCAGCATTACTATTCGGCTCATGGCCGATATCGAGATTTTGAACTTTGTTCGATTCTCTGGGCTCTGATCCTGCAGCGGATTTTTTCCATCCCCACAGATACACTTCTGATTACTTTTCTCAAGTTTTCCAGAGAACTCCGGGATTTCTGTGGTTTTAACCGGGTTCCCCACGCATCGCAACTGACCCGTTTCAAAAAAACATACCTGATGGACTTACAATCGCTCTTTCATCGTCTTGTTGATGTAACTGAACCGATCTGCCAGAAAATTGATGCCGATAAAGCAATGATGACCATTTTTGATACCTCAGGAATTGAAGCCTACGTCACTGAAAACAATCCAAAATTTGCCAATAAAATCATTAAGCAGCTCAAGGCATTTAAAAAATCTCACCAGCTTGATGACGCCTATGATCCCTATAAGGCTGCTTACGGTTCAATGCCCACGCACGCAAAATCCAACCCGGAAATCAAACAGCTCTACATTAATGGTCATTTCTGTTACGTCTACAAATTCGGCATCATCACCAATGGACTTGGCATTGTCCGGGATATCACTTTCTATGATGCGAATTTTCTGGCTGATCATCCGGAGATTTCTGTCGAGAAAAAATCAGATTCTCCCGATGAGGACAAATCGCTTCATGATACTAAAGCCCTGATTCCGGTTCTTACAGACTTCTTTAAAAAGCACCCGCTGATTGTCCCCAAACTTTTCATTGGTGATGCTGCGTTTGACAGTTCAGCGATTTATCAGTCCCTCCTTGGGGAGCTGAAATTTGAAAAAGCTTTCATTCCATTGAATCAGCGTGGTAAACTTTCCTATCCGGATTGTCCGGTTAATGCCGATGGGATTCCCTGTTGTCCAAACGATCCTTCTCTTCCCATGAAATCCGAAGGGCGGGCCAAACGAAAGAACGGCCTGATTCGGTTTAAATTCACCTGTCCCAAAACAAAATGGATCAAACAGGAAGCCGGGAAAGCCAAACGTCAGTGTTTCTGTGAAAATCCTTGCACTTCGTCTTCCTGTGGTCGGATGTTTTACGTCTACCCTGAAAAAAATCTTCGGGCCTACCCCGGAACCCTTCGTGGGACACTCGAATGGGCTCGAATCTATAAGATCCGGGGCGTCGTTGAACAATCCATTAATCACTTCAAAGACAGTTTCTGTCTTGCCAACCGTAAAACTCAAAATGCCAGGACACTTCACGCCGATTTGCTGTTGGCCGGAATTACCCAGCTGATTACTGCAATTCTTTCCGATACTATTCATCAGCATCAGTACTTACGCAGTCTTAAACCACTCGTTGCCTAGTTGGACTTTTTATCTTCTTTGCCCAGCTTTTGTTTTTGCGCTTTTTTTCTCATCTTCTGCAACATTTTCTTCGCTTTGTTGTTCGTTTCCCTTCTGACTTCATGAAGTCTGTCTGTTTCTTACCGCCGAATTCTCTGTGCTCTAAATCTTTTTCATTTCGCAATTACCTATTAATCTGTTGAAGGTATTATCGCATGAATCTTTAGTATGAAATATGTGTAGGCTATTTGACATTAACGCTGATCAAAGAAGGCGAAGAATTGAATGACATGGGGACGTTTCGTTTGTCATGCCCATCAAGCTGTGATATACTTGAAAAAAAGCAGGAGGTGAAATCAGAAATGGCAAGACAAGCCCGGGTTAAAAGTGCAACCGGCATTTACCATGTAATGCTGAAGGGTCTGGATGGGCGTAATATTTTTCTGGATGATGCGGATCGATCAATTTTTATGGAAAAGCTGAATAAAGCCAGAGAAATCGGCGGCTTTGAGTTGTATGCCTATTGTCTGATGGACAACCACGTTCATCTGCTGATCAAAGAAGGCGAAGAACTGGGAACCAGCATCAAACGGATGACCGTTGGTTATGTACAATTGCACAATAACAAATACGGTCGAACCGGACATCTCTTTCAGAATCGTTTCAACAGCGAAGCCGTGGAGGACGACTTGTATCTGATGACGGTGGTTCGCTACATTCACTGCAATCCCATAAAAGCCGGAATAGCTTCCTGCTTGGAAGAATATCCGTGGAGCAGTTATCATCAGATCAGGCAGGCCTATCATGGAAAGGCAACGTCACTTGATAGTGGGATAATCAAAGACTACTTTCCAACAGAAGCAGATTTTATTCGATTTTCTGAGGAAGAAAACCAGGATCAATGTCTGGATAACCGTTCAAAAAGGAGATGGACAGATGAACGACTGACTGATCTGCTCAGCCAGAACCCCGAATACCGGAATCTGGGAGAAGTGTCGGTAGACAAGCGAAATCAGCTGATCCGACAGATTCAGCAGGAAACCGGTGGCAGTATCCGTCAATTGAGCCGGGTGTTGGGACTGGGCAAGATGATGGTGGAGCGGGCTGTGAAATGATGGATATGACAAACGAAACGTCCCCTTGTCATACCCTTGTCATAGAGCGGGCTGTGAAATGATGGATATGACAAACGAAACGTCCCCTTGTCATATCCCCTTGTCATATCAGAGCTTTCCAATGCAGTTCCAATTACTTTCGTGGCAAAAAAGGCTAACGTTTCACCGACTACTGTAAATCGAATCTTTGATCATGTTCATTATTCACGACCTCACTCTCTTCCCAAAGTCCTTGCTATCGACGAGTTTAAAGGTAATGCTGGAGGAGAAAAGTATCAGTGTATCCTAGTTGATCCTAAGAAAAAACGTATTTTGGATATCTTGCCTGATCGCAAACAAAATCATCTCATCGATTACATCAAGTGCTATTCAAGGCACGAACGACTTCAAGTCCAGTTTTTTATCTGTGATATGTGGAATCAGTATGCAGAGCTTGCACGGTTATTCTTTCCTAATGCAAAAATCATCGTGGATAAATATCACTTCATCAGACAAGTAACTTGGGCTATTGAGAATGTTAGAAAACGCGTACAGAAAGATATGCCATCCGACTTGCGAAAGTACTTTAAAAGAAGTCGGACCTTAATCCTAAAAAGAGCTGAAAACCTTAAGCCCGACGAGGTTGAAAGACTTAATGCTATGCTACTTTACAACGATGAGCTCAGGCAGGCTTATCGACTAAAAGAAAGCTTCTATGAAATTTGTCAAAATCCAAAATACAGCCAGCAAAGAACAGATTTTTACGAATGGATAACTTATGCAGAGTCACAAAATATCAGAGAGTTTAAAGCCTGCATTACTGCTTTTAGGAACTGGAGCAAAGAAATCTTAAATGCTTTTAAATATGGCTATACCAATGGTTGTACTGAAGGTTATAACAATAAAATCAAGGTCTTAAAGAGAATCAGCTATGGCGTTAGAAATTTTAAACGCTTTAGGACGAGAATTCTACATATTTGCCGGTAATATGATTTAAAACATAGGCCGACATAGATTGGTTTATTACGCATGCAATAAAATCTTACATATCAACCTCTACATAAAAACAGCCTCAAAACAATAAAAAGAGCGGGGATCATAAGATCCCCACCCCAACTATTGACATTGAGCCCATTAAATTAACATAAAAATATCAGACAAGAAGTCGTGATTGCTTCGTGTCTGATACTTATTTACAAAATATGACTACCCTCTTAAGACTTTAAGATCTGGGCCTCGTCCTTCAAGCATATCCTTTACTCTTCTGCCTATGAGTGTGTTGTAATTCGGATGTGTCAGAATATAAAACTGGTCCTCTTCAATCCCGTTCATGACACTCATACCAATACTATCTATAGGCATTCCCGTTTTTATAACAAACTCGGCACGCTTCAGCCCACTGTAATATTCGGAACTACTATAGTACGGGTCACTTTTATCCATAAATCTTTCAGGACGATGTCTTTCATGGTTATGGAGATCTGTTTGAACAAACCCTGGACAAAATACAGATACGTTGATGTTGGCATTGATTGCTTGAAGATCATAACTTGTGCTTTCTGAAAGCGCAACACTGGCATGCTTTGTGGTATGATATGCTGGCATGCCATTAGAAGTAATTAAACCTGCTACAGAAGCAACATTAAGAATGTGACATTTGCTTTCTTGCTTTAACATGATAGGAATCACTCTTCTCATAGCGTAGATTTGACTCATGATATTAGCACCTATAATCCAATCCCAATCCTGAAGAGGAAGTTGCCAAACTGGACCTGAGATTGCTACACCTGCATTATTTACTAGAAAGTCGATTCTACCATAGCAATCCATGGCTGCATCTACCATTTTTTCAATTTCAGTGTCAAGAGTTACATCACACGTCACACCTATAACTTCAGCACCACGTGCTTTTAAAAATGAAACAGCAACCTCAAGGTCTTTTTCATCAATATCTGCAAGCACGAGTTTCATTTTTCGATTGGCGCATTCTTTCGCAATTTCAAATCCGAATCCATTTCCAGCCCCGGTAATAAGTGCCACTTTATTAATAAAATCTTTCATATTCCCGCTCTCCTTTCTCTAATATGCACTTGTTGTAAATGCAAATGCTTGACTATACCCTTCTTTAATTGCTTCTTGAATACGTCCTGCCTTTTCTGCATCTCCAATAACCCTAACGTTGTCAAAAGCATCCATAAACTCATGCACCATAGCACTTCTTGGCGTTACACCAAGTGCTAGAACAATCGTATCCGCTTCCACTTGAATTGGTTGAGAAGTCATTTGATTCATGAGCACAATCCCCTTATCCCCAATAGACATTAATCGATGATTTGACATAATGAGTGGTTCGTGCTTCTTGAAGCGCATCATAAGATCTGCAAGAATGGTTCTATTGATTCCAGGTCCAATATTTTTTTGCATTTCAACAAGTATGATTGGATGACCTTTATCAGCAAGAAGTTCAGCGGTTTCAAGTCCTGTGAGTCCAGATCCAATTACAGCGACTTTACCTATTGGCGTGGCTTTGCCCAGCAAAACATCCTCAGCCTTCATAACATTCTTTGAATCTATTCCAAGAATAGGTGGAACGGTTGGAACTGCACCTACGGCTACAAATACGCCCGAAGGATTAAGTTTTTTAATCATTTCAACAGTGGCTTTTGTTTTTGCTTTTACTTCCACACCACTTGCTTCAATTTCACGTACCAGTCCATTATTCATTGCGAGTACTTTGTCTTTAATCGGCGCTTTATCCGCTACATTTAGAGTGCCACCAAGTTTATCTCTGTCGTCAAAGAGAATGGTCTTATATCCTCTCTGATCTAGCACTAGTGCTGCTTGCATACCCGCAGGCCCACCACCGATAACTGCAACTGTATTACCCGCACCATTTATTTGCAAGTCTGAAAACTCTATTTCTCTACCAAGCGTGGCATTTACAGTACACTTAATATGTCTTCCCTGGGTAAGTTCAGCAAAACAGTTTAAGCATCCAATACATTTTCTGATCTGGTCACTTTTTCCTTCTTTCGCTTTTTTAACCCAATATGGATCTGCCAATGTGCCTCTTGCAACACCTACGAAATCACATACACCATCCTGAAGCAGTTGCTCAGCAGTTTCTGGGTCTTTGATATTATTGACCGCAATTACTGGAATTTTAACGTTTTTACGTACAGCATCTGCCAAATGTTTTTTCCATCCTTGAGGATATGATCCCGACTCAATAATCGTCGTAGCGCTTTCATATGTGCCACTGCTAACATTTATCGCATCAATCCCATAACTTTCTAATGTTCGGGCAATTTTTATAGATTCATCTATTTTCAATCCACCTTCAACAAACTCATCCGCACTTATTCTTACAGAGATCGGAAAATCTGCACCGCACATGTATTTTATCCCTGTGATAATTTCAGATACCATACGTAATCTATTTTGAAAACTGCCACCATATTTATCTGTTCTTTTATTTGAGTAAGGTGATACAAATTGATTAAGAAGATAACCATGAGCCACATGAAGTTCCACACCATCTGCGCCACAGGTCTTCGCAATAACGGCACCTTTAATGAATTTTTTTACTAATCCTTCACACTCTTCTGTTGATAATGCACGTGGCATCTCTTGAGTAACTTGACACATTATAGCTGATGGTGCAACTATTTGCTTGCCGCCGATTAAATGACTTTTTGTCTCACGACCAGGGTGATGAAGTTGTACAAATACTTTGGTGCCATATTTTTGTATGGTTTCAATCATTCTTTCTAGATGGGGAATATGACGACCTTCAGTTACAGAAAGTTGATTTGGAGTTCCTACACCATACTCATCATCAATTCTAGCGACTTCAGTGATAATTAGACCAACGCCACCTTTAGCGCGTTCTTCATAGTATCTGGTTATTACATCATTTGCTTCCCCCTGCGCATTTGCAAGATTGACCCCCATGGCAGTCATTACAACACGATTTTTAAGATTGACTTTTCCTATTCGTCCTCTTTCAAATAACTTTTCGTACGTCATGATTTCACTCCTCTTAGTATTAAACGTAATTAGGCATATTGAACAAACCTTTTGCAATGATGTGAAAAGGTAGTTCAAAAGTACATTTAGTTTGCATTTCTAATTGATTACAAGACATTTCATGAATGGTCTGTTATAATATAATAATAACAAAATGATTTGAAGGCTGATAGGTGAGAAATGCATGAATATATAAATCGTATTTGTGCAAAACGCACAATTACGTATTATAGAATAAGATAGGTGGTTAATCGATGAAATTTAGTAATATTCTACGACTCATGAAAACAGAATATGACATTGAAGTACTAAAAACCCATATAAACGCTGACAATGATGTCCAAAAGATACAACTTTTCGAAGAAGGCATTGACGAGATTACTGACACACTCTATATCGGGACTTTTAAAGAGTTGCCAACTGAAACTACAGGACTTACTGCAATCATTGGCATAGAAAGTACAAATGAAATCACCCATTTATCTAGTAAAACACTTCAAGCATTTTCAAGTTATGCTTTGATATATGAGGATAAAATATTAAAAACACTACAAGCAATTAATAAGTTTATTCACAAAGATCTACAGACAAGTAAAGAAGCGGCCGACTTAATGGTACTTACAATGAAAGGTGCAGATCTAAAAACGATTCTCAAATCTGCAGAAAAAAAACTTCAAAATCCCATTATCGTTATAGATGCTGGATTTAAGATACTTGATGTCTCTTCTGATCAAGGTATCGACGATCCTATCTGGAAAAGAAATATAGAGCGTGGGTACTGTTCTTATGAATTTATTAAAGAAGTTCATAACTTAGAAAAAATCTGTCCTTTTCCAGACAACTCAGACGTATTTGAAGTCGTTTGCAAATTCTCACTCTATCGTAAACTCTGCAGTAAAATGTTCTGGAAAAATCAATTGGTTGGCTATGTCATTATGCTTGAAAAAGCAGAAATAAAAGAGCATTTATACAAAGAGTATTTACCATTTGTAGGGAGTTCAGCATGTGAAGTCCTCTTGCGAACCGAAGCACACAAGGGCATATTTGGCTCTCAAAAGGAAACACTTATATATGAATTAATTCATGGCGCAGAAGCTGATTTAATCCATATTCGGCTAAAAATGAATCAAATGAAATTCCCTGATATAATGGGATGCCTCGTAGTGAAGCCTAATGAATACTTAAATAATATTCAAGCCACCACTTTTTTAAAAGAGCAGATTGAATATATACTTCCTGGTGCATTTTGCCTAATGGATGAAGAAAATCTCGTTTTCATTTGTAAAATGCAACAGGATGGAAAATTAAAGTTAGAGGAAGAAAAAAAACTGCTTGCATTATTTCAGCAAGGCGTGGTGCATATGGGCATAAGTAGTCCATGCACAGATATCATGGCGCTTAAGGATGCGTATCGACAAAGCAAACAGTTATACAACATATCAACGAGGATGCGAATCGAAAAAGAACTTATGTATTTCTCTTCGTACAATTTTTATGTGATGCTAAGTCGTTTGAACGAGAAGGAACTGATGCAGTACGCACACCCTGCATTAAAGCGCCTTAGAGACTACGATCAAGCCCATAATGGTGAATTATACCGAACATTACAGACCTTTATCGACTGCCAATCTCATATGGCAAAAACATCTGAATCTCTTTCCATTCATCGCAATAGTCTATCCTATAGAATAAGTAAAATTCTCGATTTAACAGGGATTGACCTTGAAAGTCGAGATGAAATCTTTAGACTCAGTTATGGGTTTAAAGTGGAAAACTACTGTCGAATGGTGGTGTGATTGCAAATAAAAATGAAAACTCGGAAAATCGATCACCTCATCCGAGTTTTTCATTTTATGCATTTCTCAAACTACTTACACCTACCGCACATATGACTATTATACCCCCTACGAACGCATAAATAGTCGGATACTCTCCATAAAACAATAGGACCCATATGGGATTAAGTAATGGTTCTAATACGGGAATTAGAATGCCCTCAAATGCACTGACTTTTTGTATGTCTTTGGCAAAGAAAATATACGATAGACCAAGTTGGACCACACCTAAGAATAGGATACCTGCTAGACTCACTTGGGTGAATATGATGCCTCCATAAAATGGAAAGCCCACTATAAAAGTGAATATATTACCCCATAATATAATTTCTAGTGGCGAACCCACTTTAACGCCTTTAAGCGACACCACCATTATAGCCATCGCCAAGCCACTTAAAATCGCTAAAAAATTACCAAACATACTGCCAAACTCTAAATTGCCCACGAAGAATAGTCCCATACCCATAAGCACTGCCGCAGTCGTCCAGATGTCTTTTTTCCTGAATGGTTCATTTAGAAAAATCGCTGCCAGTATAATAACCCAAATAGGTGAAGTAAACTGTAGTAATATAGCATTTGCAGCCGTCGTCATTTTGTTAGCACCTATAAACAACAGTACCAGCAACATGTAATTAAGCGCGCCGAAACTCTTTTTTAGGTTGGGTTTTGGGGGCAATGATTTTTCGTTCATCCACCAATATAAAAGTAACACCAAAGTTGCTATACCACTTCTTAGTCCTGCGATTGCAACAGGATGCCATGGAATCCATTTGATAAATAGACCCGCAGTACTCCAAAGTACTGCAGCAATGGCTACATAAATGATTGCTTTCCCTCTATCACTCAGATTACTCACGCAATACCTCCATGAATCGCTCTGGGGTATCACTTAATTCAAATCCAAATTGTCTGTATAAGCCATGAGCGTCTTTCGTCATGAGACACCATCGTCTTAAATCACGGATCTCTGGTTTATTTAAAGCTTCTGTTAACATCCATTTAGACAATCCCTGTCCCCTATGTTGAGGTGCAACCACCACATCACATAAATAGGCAAATGTTGCATAGTCCGTAATAAGTCGCATACATGCTACCAGTTCATTTTCTTTTTTAATTGCACATACATAAGAATGCTTTAAACTTTCTGTTACGACTTCAATTGATCGACGAGTCGCCCAGTACATATGTGCATAAAGTGGCATAAGCGCTTCCGCACTAATATCTGCTTTATTTTCAGTAAAGATGTAACCTGATTGCTTCAATGATTGCCAATTGTCTTTCATATCGATTCCTCCTGTTATGATTATTTAATTGCTAAATCTATATCATTAGTGTAAAATGAGTTCATTAATAAGTACAGATGTAGAATTATCCATCTGTTACGGTACAGTTTAAAGGAGGCCTGTAACGCATATGAGACAATATGAAAAAGTACTTGAAACGATTCGCACTGCAGTTTTAAATGGCGGCATCAAGTCTGGGGATAAACTGCCGTCCATTAGAGGTTTGTCCGAACAACTTCACTTAAGTAATGCCTCAGTCATCAAAGCTTACCAAGTGTTAGAAGCATCTCATTCTGTTTATGTTATACCTAAAAGTGGCTACTACTGGATGGAACAACCACCTGAAATTGCAAATGAAATGGCCTACATAGACTTTACAAAAATGCACCCTGATAAAAACCTAATCCCCTTTCGAGAATTTCAACACTGTTTGGATCAAAGCATCGCGCATTATAAACGCGAACTTTTTTGTTATGGTCCCACATCAGGACTTCCCTCACTTCTAATTGCACTTCAAAACCATTTGGCTAAACGTCAGATTTTTTGCGATGCCCATTCAATCGTCATTACATCTGGCTCACAACAAGCGCTCGCATTGCTTGCAACCACTGATTTTGAAAACGGCAGAAACGAGATACTCGTTGAACAACCTTCTTATGGCGTTTTCCAATCCTTACACGCTTTAAACGGCATTCCCATGACAGGTATATCCCGAACAGAAAATGGCCTTGACTTTAAAATGCTTGAATCCGCCATGAAAACAGGTCGATTCAAGTGCTTCTACACCATCCCCCGTTGTCACAACCCCCTTGGAACGAGCCTAACAGAAAAAGAGAAACAACGATTGGTCGCTTTAGCAGCCAAATATCAAGTTTATATCATTGAAGACGATTATTTAGCTGATTTAAGTTATGGTTCAAAATCAATGCCCTTATATTACTATGACACCCATCAGATGGTTATTTATGTAAAGAGTTTTTCAAAAGCTTTTCTTCCTGGCATTCGACTTGGGCTTGCCGTTATGCCGCCTAAACGCCTTTCTGCTTTTACCAAACAAAAAAAGGTTCTATAATAAATGTTGGGGTGGGATAAAATCCACCACAGCATTTATTATGTTTTTTGACAAAAAAATGCACTTATACTCCATACTCCGTTAAAATGTTGTTGACTAGACTAACAAAGAAAGGAGTTGTCATATAAGTGCACTCAAATTTTATCAGTAAATTACTCGGTTTAAAAGATGTTAAAGTAAAAAACATTAGTCATAGCGATACTCTTTTGAAAATAACTTTAGAAACTAAGCCTACGCCTACTGTTTGTCCTTGTTGTGGCGGCGTTACTTCAAAAGTTCATGATTATAGGTTTCAGAAAATCAAAGATTTCCCCTATATGAACAAGTCAGTTTTGCTCATTCTTAGGAAAAGACGGTATATATGTTCCTGCGGGAAAAAATTTTATGAGCATTATGATTTTTTGCCACGCTATCATCGGATGACCAATCGCTTGTCAGCATACATTATCTCCGAGTTGTCACACTCTGTGTCCGTCTCTTTTGTGGCAAGTAAAGCAAATGTCTCACCAACAACTGTCAATCGGATCTTTAACCATGTTTGTTACTCTAGACCTTCTACATTACCCAAAGCACTTGCTATAGACGAATTTAAAGGCAATGCAGGTGGCGAGAAATATCAATGCATATTAGTAGATCCTAAGAAAAAGCGTATACTGGATATATTGCCTGACAGAAAGCAACAGCACCTTATAGACTACTTTAAGCGTTTTTCTAGACACGAACGACTAAAGGTCCAGTTTTTCATTTGTGACATGTGGAACCAATATGCACAGCTCGCTCGAACTTTTTTCCCCAATGCTTTGATCATCGTTGATAAGTATCATTTTACTAGGCAAGTCACTTGGGCTGTTGAAAATGTAAGAAAACGCGTTCAGAAGACTATGACACCCGAACTTCGAAGATATTTTAAGCGTAGTCGTACTTTGATTCTAAAACGTGCTAAAAATCTAACTGAAGCGGAAACCGAAAGACTTAATATCATGTTGTTGTATAACGATGATCTTAGACAGGCGTATCGACTCAAAGAGACATTTTACGCTATTTGTCACGAGCCCAAATACGCTCAGCAACGAACAGATTTCTATGAATGGATTGCATATGCTGAATCTCAAAACATCAAAGAATTTCAAGCGTGTATAACTGCTTTCAGAAACTGGAGCAAAGAAATATTAAATGCTTTTAAATATGGCTACACCAATGGTTGTACAGAAGGCTACAACAATAAAATTAAAGTCCTAAAAAGAATCAGCTATGGTGTAAGAAATTTCAATCGCTTTAGAAACAGAATTCTTCATACCTGCCAGTAGTTATACAAGCATTTATAATCTGTTGGCTTATTTGTTATGCAAAAAAACCTTTTACATTAATTTCTATATAAAAACAACCCGAAAACAACAAATGGAGCGGAGATTATAGAATCCCCACCCCAACTATTGACTTAGAACCATGAATAATTGCCTTTTGATTCTGGATTGAATCCTTGTCAACACAGTCTTTAGAGGACAATCTTAAGTAAACACCAGCACAAGTTTCTGGCTTTTTAGTTGAACCAATACTTATTACCGATTTATTCCCATTCCCATTTACTCTTCGACTTTTTCGTGCCATTAAAATCACATCCACTTAAGCATTTTCAACATAAAAAAAACTACATTCATTATACCACAGAGGCAAAATCGAAAGTGGTTTTTTGGAAAATCGGGTCTTTGACAGTTGAATAAAGAAAAAATCCCCCAAAGCCTTATATAGGCTTGTTTTTTTGTCAAATTTCTCATTTAATTATTGCGTACTTTATCGCACTGTGTTATAATGTAGGCGTTAGGGGGCGATGTTAACACAT
>NZ_CAKMJU010000022.1:0-28600 GCF_927416815.1 uncultured Acetobacterium sp.
TTGAACTACCCATGACTGAAGTCACGGGATTCGATTAGGGCCTGTCGGCCCTTAGACTTTTTCCTGCTTCATGGACAACTGCGGATTGCCAAGTAAAGTGATCAGTCACGCACGGATGCGCCGTCTTAGGTCGTCTCCAGCACCGATTATACTGATTGATCGCAAGAGATCCGGCAGTACAACCGCACAGTATGGAAAACTCCCATCCCCCGAAGGCGACAGCCTAAAACCATACCCAGGCATCCACCGGCGTTCGACCGGCAGTGAGTTTATTGGTGTTGCTTATTACTTGCAGGATTAAACGGCCAGCAACCGCAGCCCTTCGTTACGGATATTGACGCTGGCATTGTGATCCCGGTCATGAACTGTCCCACAGTGACTGCAGGCCCAGTGGCGTTCGTCCAGGGTCAGCGCCACATATTGATGGCCACAGGCAGAACACAGCCTGGAGGATGCGAAAAAGCGGTTGACTTTGACAAGCCGTCCACCCCGCCAGTCCAGTTTGTAGGCCAGGAAGGTGATGAACTGCCGCCACCCGGCATTGCTGATGGCTTTGGCCAGCTTATGATTTTTTACCATCCCGCGGATGTTCAGGTCTTCCACAACCACCACCTGGTTTTCGTTGGCGATTGTCGTTGACAGCTTGTGATGAAAGTCTTTTCGCTGGTTGGCAATGTGTTCATGGCGTTTGGCCACCTTCGTGCGTTGCTTGTCATAGTTTTTGGATCCCTTTTGACAACGGGCCAGCTGCTGCTGCAGTTTGGCCAGTTTCTTTTCAGCCTGTTTGATATAGGCACCATGGGAATAGTCGGCAAAGTCTTTGCCATCATAGACAACCGCAAAGGTCTTCAGGCCCAGATCAATCCCGACACAGCGATAGTCCGCGGTCAGATCCACCGGCTGGGAAATGGCGACCACTTCCTGAACGGACAGCGATACCGTGTAACCGGTGGCCGTCCGGGTGATGGTGGCGGCCTGGATTTTAAGGGTGCCGTCAAGCAGGGACTGGAGCCGCTTCCGGTTGGTTTTCTTCGGAAACAGGGCTACCAGACCCAGCTTCGGCAGCTTGATTGCCTCCGGCGTGACGGCAATATTGCCATTGGTATATATGGTCGTGTAGGTTTGTTTGGAACTGTGCTTTTTCTTAAACTTCGGGAAACCACCCCGCTTGGCAAAAAAGCGGTCATAGGCGGCCTGAACCTGTTCACAGGCCGTTTCCAGAGAAAACTTGTCCACCGCTTTCAGATAGGGTTTTTCGTCCTTCAACGCATTCAGTCGATCCTTTTTAAAGGCGGCCACGGATAGCGTCGTCTGATTGGTTTGATAGGCTTCAATCCGGCTTGCCAGATAGCTATTAAAGATCAGCCGGTGACAGCCCAGGGTCTGATTAATCTGAGCAATCTGTTCCAGTGTGGGCAGGATCCGGAAGGTCATACCAAAGCACCGCAGGCGCTTGCCCTCGGCAGCCAGAAGCTTATTCTTTTCTTTGATGGTTAATGATCGCTTCCTGTTCATTGACTTTACTCCATTTTCTGATTCTGAATGTAGCGTTTGATCTGCTCGCCAGTTGTATCACTGACGGTGCCGACATAATAAGATGGATTCCACAAAGCCCCATCCCAGAGCTGCTGTTTTATTTCCGGATGTGCTTTAAAGAGGTGTCGGGCGGATACGCCCTTCAAAGCTTTGATGATATCCGGGATATAGTGTTGGGGCGAGCAGTCGATCAGGATATGCACATAATCAGTCGGAATCGACAGTTCAAGGATGGTAAACTTATTGTCCATGGCGATTTTATTTAACGACTGCCTCAGTGTTTCAATCACACCATCCTTTAGCACCTTCTTTCGATATTTGGTACACCATACAATATGATATTGGATACTATATATGTATCCTCTTCCATGTTTTTCTATCACGATTACACCGTCCTTATTGTTATACTTAATTATAACGCATGTGATAATATACGTCATTAAAAAAACGGCTGTTTAAGCCCTTTTAAAGATATTTCGGGATAGGTAAGTCGCCCTAACCCACGACTGAAGTCACGCGTGTGCGGGCTTAGATTTTATCAAATAAATCGTACTCGTAATCACTGGTATCGCCATTCCTGCCAAAACCAGACCAACTCGCCTTCGCGATACCCCCCGGGTTTTGAGTAACCGATTGATCAGAACCACCATTGCGTATCCCATTGCAAAATAAAGGGCGGCAACCTGAATCTTATACCATAAACCCTTTTGGGTTACCAAAACACTAAATCCAAGTTCCGTATCCACCTCCAGATTAGCATAGTATAAATAATGTGTGGTATTGGATTGAACCATAAAAAAGGTGATTATACAAATGCCTAAAACTGACGTTATCCAAAGCGCACACCAACTACCCGCTTTTTTATTCTGCCTTTTTAATTGTTGGCGGTTGCCAGCTTCCCTCGAGGACTGTCTCCTGAGGGAGATAGATGCGGAGATACAAATGGAAATTATCGGCCGAAATTGGCAGCCAGTTATTTGCTAAGGCAGCGTCTGCTGGCGCCTCGGTTTGCAGCAGCAGATCCAGTGAACCATCGGGATTATAAACAACCGCACTCCGGTCGTTAATACTATAGCGGTTAAGGGGATTATCAATCAGGAAATTATCGCTGTCATAGGCTGTAATTGACCAGAATCCCAACTCGTTAGTGGGCGGTAACTGGTCTTTGTCAAAATGAATGACATAGTTGTTGCTACCATCAAAGGTTTGACCACTACTGTCAGAATTGGTATTGGGGTATATGGCCACTGAAACCGGATTAGCGGCCAATCCATTTAAGGCAATCAGGGCACGATAATCATATTCCGTTGCAAATTCAGCCACTGGTTCACCAAAGAACCGCCAATTATTCATCTGGATAAGAAAATCCTGGGATGCGCTAAAAAGGGTTGTCGGCAAGGCATCGATCATTTTACTCCAATCATCTTCTTTGGCCTCTCCCAGGATGGTGTCATCAAACGCTAGACCTGGCCCCACCCCTACTGTACTGATCTTTTCAATCAGCGGCTGATCAGCACTAGCCGATGGATTCGTAACCATTAACTGATTGGCGGTATTAAAAAACGCTGCCGGCGTCATTTGTAAAACATGTTCGATCGGAATAAAGTTATTGCTTTCGTCATAAGTACCTTTGGCGGGGACATCGGCTTGTCCCGACAAATAATTTTCTAATGGCAGCAGTTGGATGTTATTTTGAATGGCATAAACATTTTCTAAATCTGCTTGGCCATAGCTGAGTACCCGACACAGAATCCAGGTCATATTTGTTGGCATCGCTACCTGGGTCAGGGCCTCTGGAATTTCGCCACTGTAATCGGGACCAGTGATCAGAAAAGCTGTCTGATCGGGGTTATCGCTACCAGAGCCAGTAATTTTCACGGCATTGGTATAGGCATCCATTAGCTCTCCCGAACAAAACCGATCCGTTTTTGGCATTATAAAAACCATCGCCGTATCTGAAAGATCTAAAAATGCCTGAGAATATAGGGTATCCGTATTGATAGTAACGACATCTTTGGCACTGGCATTGGCCAAATTACGACTGTGAAACAGCTGATTGACCGGTGCCTGAGTCGTCGTTGCCTCGACGGTATTGGTCATTTTTTCCATGGTGGCATTCACCAGTACCAACGGGAACGCATAGACATAGGCATCGTAGATGGTCTCCCATTGACTCGATTCTTTCACTTCATTATTACTGACTGTACAACCAGACGTAAACATGATGGCAAGAATCAGACCTAGCAACTTTGTAATCTTTTTCACGACAAATCCCCTCTCGATTTTTATTTGAACGCCCCTTGTAAAAATCAACCCCTAGGATTACTCATTTGCGGGTTTTGACCCGATCCTTGTGAATTGATCGTTTAGATTTATTGTAACCCATTTCACGCCTAAAAATAAGACCCAAAATATTTATTTTGAGCCTTACTTTATTTTATTCTTTAAAAGCGATACTGATAAGGGAATTGGTCTCCTTCATTGCCAATAAACATCACATAGGATCCGGCCGTCACCGGAACATCTTCAATAGCCGCATACATGGTGTCGTAGGCGACTGTCAAAGCTGAATCATAAATCACGACCCGACCACCCTCTGGTAGGGTTATTTCAAAGCTGCCATCAGCGTCGAGTTTTCTGATGGTATTTTCGCCAACACCCGCGCTAGTGATTTTTTCTCCATTCTGAAGACTTGGGACTGCTGCCACTTCCATCAACGTATAACCCATCGCCGTCATCGTTGTTTTGCCGTTTTCTTCTTTAATACTTGGCTCAACCAGATCACGGGCATAGGCTAGATTCATGAAGCCGGTATTTTCATCCTTTAACGGATAGGGCGTATAGCTGCCATCACTACCGTAGTAAATATAGCCGGGAAGTTCTGGCAAGCCGCCGGTAGTTACGGAAAACGCATATAGATCAATGGCACTAAGGCTCACCGGAATCCAGGCCTTGCCTTCAAAACGGCTGGTATTGACCGGGTTGTTAGCGGTAATGTCTTCCGCGATAACAATCGAGTAGTCCGCATTACTCAGGGACTGAAGCATCAGTTTTTTCCCAAAGCTTTCTGAGAATGACAACCAATAATCATTTTGCATATCAAAGTATCCATCGCCAATATGGGGATAGCTTACGGCTGTAACAAAGGATTTGCCATCGAATTGCTGATAATCGAGGGTATTGTTTTCGAGATTAAACTCGATTTTAATCGTACTGCCACTGCTTCCATAATATCCGGCAAAGCCTAAGATTTCACTGGGAATCGGTGGTGCCGATGTGGCCTTTATGTCTTTGCTTGCTTCTGCCTGAACGACGCCTTTTTCTTCTAGCATCGTCTGAGTAATGCTCTTGGCAACGCCAGTTACATCAGCTATTCCGGAAAAAATCAGGGCAATCGAAATATTCTCTTCGGGAATCACGTAAAGCTGGGAATTGAACTGGAGGGTTCCTCCGTTTTTACTGATCACATGAACACCCTCTTCGGCAAAGCTGGCAACATCGACCATATCCCAACCCAATCCATAGTTAGTTATCGGCGTTCCCGATGGTACTGTTTCTTTAGCATATTGGGGGCTGATGTACTCGGCAAAGGATTCGGCGGTCATCAGTTTATCGCTCAACAAGGCGTTGCCAAAGCGACATAAATCTGCCGAGGTCGAGGAGATCCCACCGGTTCCCATCAGATTGATGATTTCTGACGGTAGCGCCAGACCGTCGTCATTACTATATTGTAAGGCGATGTTTGCATTTCCTTCCGCAAACGAACAGCTGCTATCACGCATACCTGCTACTGTAAAAATATTTTTGTCCATGTAGTCTGAATAGCTCTGCCCGGATATTTCCTCAATCAGCACCTCGGCCAGGGTAAAGCCATCGTTACAGTAAACGCTGACCACCCCGGGATCATCCTTTAACGTGCTGTTAGCCAGATAGTCCATAAAGTTTGCTAGAAAGTCCGCATCTTTGGCTGTTGCAAAGCCATTTGGCATAAAGGTCCCCGGCAGTCCTGATGAATGATTGAGTAGCATCCGTACCGTGATATCCTGATAACGGCTATCTTGCATGGTAAAGTCCGGTAGATAGTCCACCACTGGCTTGTCCAGCTCAAGCGTGCCTTCTTCCACCAGTTGCATGATGGCAGCTGCTGTGAATACTTTACTGACTGAACCAATATTGTACTGAGTACTGGGATCCACGGTTATCGCATCTAAACGATTGGCCATCGCAAAACCCTCTTCATAAACAATTTTGCCATTATCCATGATCGCAATGGTGGCACTGGACGCCCCCCTTCCGATAACCTCCTTCCAAATTTCAGTCCGAGCCCTAGCAATGGTTTTTTCATAACTCTGGTTCTCCTTCTGGTTCTGGTTCTGCTTCTGGTTCTGACTCTGGGAAGAGGTGGTGGTGCATCCCGATAAGGGGATAAGAATCAACAACAAACTGAGGATAACAACTGTAAATCGTTTTTTTAACATTCTCTTCATCCTTTCCTTATTAATTTTAACCTGTTTCCAGCTTCACAAAGTGTCTATATTAGGGCAGCACTAAACACCTTGCCAACTGAACAAATATCAAATCGTTTTATTAATACCCTACTTTGATTCCTTTATTAATCCTTGTTAATCAAAAATTTACTGCACGGATACCCATCTCAGGCTATAATAAGTATTAACCATAAACCGTTAATACTCAAATTTTCTGGAGGTATTTCCATGAAACTGGATAATGAACAGTACCGAATCATTGTAGAGTCGTCCCCCAATATGATTTGGCGCGCCGGTACCGAATCCACATCTCTGCCAGTTTTGGAATATACCAGATGCGCAGCGAGGTAACCCTTGAGAGGGTCATCATCGAGGCAGACCGGAAACTCTATTCAATAAAGAACGAAAAAAAACAGGCAGATCATTGATTTAATTAGCAGCCTGTTTGCTCGCAAAAAGCGAGGAAAGAGATAAAATTTCTCTTTCCTCGCCAGTTAAACGATGTACTCCTGATCAAACTTATTATCTTGTAAACAAATTAATAATTACTAGCAGGATTACCGCCCCCACACAGGCAACGAAAATACTCCATAAATTAAATCCGGTTACACCTGCTGCTCCGAAAAAGCTAAATACAAAACCACCAATCATTGCTCCCAGAATCCCGACCACAATGTTTTTGATAAGTCCCATCTTTTCATTATTTTTAGTCAGCATGCTGGCCAGCCAACCGGCTAAACCTCCAAGTATGATCCAAGTTAAAATTCCCATAAGTCCACTTCCTTTCGTATTCTATGTATTATCATACCCACTTATTTTAAAATCATTCATTCTAGTCATCAGATATCATTGTAAACCTCTTCAGTTTTAAACGTTGACCTACTTCATGATTGCTTTAGTCATTAATTTTTGTAAAAACAACCCATGCTTTAAAACGCACCTAAGGTTTTTGATGTATAATAATAAATTATAGACTTTATTTAGTATCAACTGTATCCATCTGATGGATTCAACTTTGTTGCAGTATTAATGAAGGCCGATCTCTCCCAGCCCGCATTATATTGCAACGTTTCCCGACTTACAGTTTACTGATAGACACGATTAATTATAGAAAGGCACTTTTACTCTTAGTTGATTAAAAGTGATCAAACTAAATGCAAATTAATTCAACCGAAGTACCCTTTACTGAAGACCTGGACATTAACGGGAACGTAAAAGAGTTTCTCCTTCAACAGCAGATTTACCGGGCTGCCATTAAAGAAATTAAAACCAAGCTTGAGATCCTCGATGAAGAATTTCAGGCCAAATATGATCATAATCCGATTCATCACATGGAATACCGCTTAAAATCACCTCAGAGCATCGCCGAAAAAATGCAGAAAAAAGGTCTGGAAATCACGCCTGAAAATATCCGTAAAAACTTGACTGATATTGCTGGGGTTCGGGTTATTTGTAACTATTTAAACGATATAAACCGAATTGCCAATTTATTAGTCCGACAGGATGATATTACCTTGGTTCGAAAAAACGATTATATCAATGAACCGAAGAAAAATGGCTACCGCAGCCTCCATCTGATCGTCCTGGTGCCGATTTTCCTGGCCGAGCGAACCGAATCGGTTCCCGTTGAAATCCAAATCAGGACCATCGCCATGGATTTCTGGGCCAGTCTTGAACATCAACTCAAATATAAAGGGCAAAGCGATATGTCTGAGGGGCTCCGCGAACGGCTGAAATACTGTGCCGAGTCGATTACCCGACTTGATGAGGAAATGCAGATGATTTATGAGGAAATCACCGCTGACGAGTGCGATCAAGAATAATCGAAGCCGAAGCAAATGCTTCGGCTTTTTTAATTTCCATTTTCTTGTTTTAAATTTTATTGACACAGTGTTTTTTCTATGCTATCTTATTTATAATGATTCTTACTTAAAGATCATTATTTAAAAATGACGTTTGATCTTTAGGACGGGATCGTTCCCCTTTCTTTTCCGGATCTTGATGAATCAAACTGCCTAATTAAACGATTGATATGGAGGAAAACAAATGTCAGAAGCAAAAACATTGAACAATCTTATGGAGGCGTTTGCCGGCGAGTCTCAGGCAAACAGAAAGTACACGGCTTATTCACAGAAAGCTAAAGCAGACGGAAAAATCAATGCGGCTAAATTATTTCAAGCAGCAGCCGATGCCGAAACCCTGCATGCTCTGAAGCATTTTGAAGTTGCTGGAAAGATCCATACCACTGCAGAAAACCTTAAAGATGCAGTCGCCGGAGAGACCCATGAATATACTGAAATGTACCCTGACTTCTTAAAAGAAGCCGAAGCAGAAGGAAATAAAGAAGCGATTAGAACCTTTACCCTTGCCATGAAAGCAGAAGCTGTTCATGCCAAACTGTATCAAGAAGCCCTGGAAAATCTGGATCAAACCGAAGAAGTCTTTTATTATCTCTGCCCATTATGCGGCAATATCGAAAAAATGGAGCCAGATAAATGCGTCATCTGTGGGGTTCCTGGAACTACCTTTATTAAATATTAAATCTCAGCATTCTAAATCACATACTAATCAAATAAGCTAACACGTCTCCTAACCTAATAAAACCAGAAGCAGCTGGCCACCGATTGGCCAGCTGCTTCTAGTTTTTAGTTCACCTCGTTTATTAGATTAACTGTCTTTTGGCGTATTTATAAAAATAGGCTTCTTTTTTCATCAACGCTTCATAGGTGCCTTCCTCCACAATATTGCCCTTTTCCAGCACCAGAATCCGGTCACAATCCATGATCGTACTGAGCCGATGGGCAATGACGATCCGGGTGGCATCGAGATTTTTCATACTTTCTGAGACAATTTTCTGAGATCGGTTATCCAGGGCACTGGTGGCTTCATCAAAAAAGATGATCGCCGGATTGGCAGCAATCGCTCTGGCAATCAGCAGCTTCTGCCGCTGTCCCCCAGACAGGGTTCCGGCGCCTTCGGCCACCATCGTTTTAAGACCCATCGGCATTTCCCGGATCTCTTCATCCATGCCCACTTTTTTAAGCAATTCCCAGACATCCTCTTCGGTCAGTTCTTTTTTTGAGCCGGCGATATTGTATAAAATATCACCCGGGATCAATTGACTATCCTGGAGCACTACCCCCATTTGCTTTCTGATTTCCCGGATATCAACACTTTCAAGATCAAATCCGCCGCAGTAAATACTGCCACTGGTCGGTTTTTCAAAGCCCAGCAGCAACCGTAGCAAGGTTGACTTGCCACTACCGGAGGCGCCAATAATGGCCACATATTCGCCATGTTTGATATTGATAAAAATATTGTCAAGAATTGTTGCCCCGCCCTCGTAATACGAAAAGTAGAGGTGCCTTATTTCGATATCACCCAAAATTTTCCCCGGAGTGGTTTTAAAACTATCTACTTCTGGAACACCATCAATGATCGGTTTGGTATTTTCATACTGCGGCACCACGCTATTGATCGAAATCAAAGTTTGAACCAGTCCCAGCAGCGAAGATATAAAAATCATAAAAGCCGAATTAATCGCTACAAAATCTCCTGATGAAATACTACTCGTCTCACTGACATAGAAATAAATCACAACCATCGAAAGGGTCGGCAAGGCAATGGTCGCAAGCCGCAGCAGCGCCATCAGCTGGCCTCTTTTATACTCCACTTTTCGCTGTTTGGCATACTCTCTGACCCACTTCAGATAGGAGCGACTTTCTGCCCCAGCCACCCGTAACCGCGAAACCGAGGTGATCAGCTCAAACACCATCCCCGAAATATCATTAGACATTTCTAGCGAGGTGCGTTGACATTTCATTTGCATTTTTCCAATCACCAGAGTGATGACTACACTAATGGCGGTCAACCCCAAAGCTAGCAAGCCCATGATGGTATTAATGGTAAAGATATATAAGCCATTGATAATCGAAAAAGAGCTGCTAATGATCATGGTGATCACATTAACCGATAGAATCTTTTGAATCATCGCAAAGCCGGTGGCTCGCATGGCCAGGGCTCCAGATGAATACTGTTTAAAAAATGACGCCGGCAGCGATAGTAGTTTATCCAACAGTGAATTCTGCAAAATCGACAACTTCCCCTGAATTCGGAGAATACAAATGTTTTGAACCATCGTAAACAAACCTCGGCCGATGGCTACGGCTACTAGGATAAACCCTACCACCAGAATCGTTACTGATTGGTTTTGGGGAATCCAGACATTAAAGGTCTCCTGCATGGCCATTGCCGGCAGCAATGATAACAGGGCAGTCGCCACCGCCAGCACCAGGGTCCAGATCAGATCCTGCCGCCTAAACAGTTTTAAGCCCAATTTCACCATCGCTAAAAAAGATACCGGTTCCTTGGGCAAGGGCGGATAAAAGACATAGGCGCGATCAAATTCCATCTGGCCATCCACTTCCTGGAAGGTCCCATCAGCACGAAAGCACCGATAGCGGCTGGGCGATTTGGGGATTAGTGCCACTGCCTCGCCCGCCATCGTAAAGGCCAACATCGGGCCATTATCGCTTTTATACCACTCTGCTTTCAAGTCAACCAGGCGAAAGCGAAATCCCGATTCATCGGCAATCATTTTAAACCAATCCGTGCCGCCGCTTAGCTTTCTCAGCGGTGGGATTTTTACGGCAATCCCCATCGCTTCGGCGACCTTACTAACCGCCGCAATTAAGGGGTTATCATCCAAGGATGCCGCTGCCTTTTTAGGGGTCAAAACACTGTCAAAGGCTTTTTTGGCGCTGTTATCATATTTTTTGTTGATCTGTCGGATTTCTTCTAGTTTTTTTGCCATCTCTTATCCCTCAGTTCTGATCAGACTTGCATACTCACCGCCTAAAGCCATCAATTCTTCATGGGTGCCGCGCTCTTTGACAACCCCGCAACTTAACACGATGATCTCATCGCAATCCCGGATCGTCGATAAGCGGTGGGCCACCAGAATGGTGCTGATGCCTCTTTTTTTGATGTTTTCACTGACCTCGGCCTCGGTGGCCGTATCCAAAGCACTAGTGGCCTCATCCATGACCAGGATCCGGGGATTCTTGCATAAGGCTCGGGCGATTTCCAGGCGTTGCCGCTGGCCGCCGCTTAGGTTTTTGCCGCCTTCGCTTAAAACATGGTCAAAAGCATTGGGCAGCGCCAGAATATCCTCATAAATGCAGGCGTCTTTGGTGGCCTGAATGACATCCTCGACCGCAATGGTTTCATCCCACATGGTAATGTTATCCAGCACCGAAGCTGAATACATCACGATTTCCTGATCCACCGAGCTCATCGTATTGACCCGCAGCTCGGCTGGAATCGCTTTAATATCCGTGCCATCAATCCGTATTTCACCGCTCCAGGGCTGATACAGGGTGGTAATCATTTTGGCTATCGTCGATTTGCCGCTTCCTGATGAACCGACCAGGGCAATCGATCCTCCCGCCCGAAGGGTCAGGTTCAAGCCTTCGATAATCGGGTCTGAGAGTCGGTTATAACCAAAGGTCAGATCCCTAATCTCGATCTCACCTGCTAATTGATCGCAGTCAAAGCCATCAAGTGACAGCTTTTCTGATTCCAGGGCGATATCTTCGGGATATTTTTCAACATCATCGAGACGCGCAATATCGGCAATCATCCCCTGTAAGGCGGCACTGGTGCTGACTAGCTCACTCATTGGCTGGATAAAACCGGTCATCAGGGTGTTAAAGGCCACAAAGGTACCGATGGTCATCGCTCCCATCAACACATACTCGCTGCCGATGGTAAAGATCAAGGCTGTTAAGATCGAAGTCAGCAGGGTCGGCAAAACCGATATAACCGCTTCCATCCGACCCATCCGCTGTTCTACCGCCAGGGTTTCGGCGCTGAGTCCGGCGATCCGGGTAAAGAAATTGTCTTCCTCCCCAATCGATTTAATGGTTTCGATCGATTTTAGGTTGACCATGATCCAGCCGATCGATTTGCCCTGATACTGGAGCAGTACCCGGTTGTTGTCAGCATTTTTTTTAGCGGTATATTGCAGCAGAAAGATGTTGATCCCGGTGATCACGATGCCGATCAGGGTCAATACCACATTATATTGAAAAAGCAGGATCAGATACAAAAAAGCTGTGACCAGATTAACCAGAATTCGTGCCAGATTGGAAGACAGTGCCGTTGCCACCGTATTGATGCTTTGCATCCGGCTGTTGATATCCCCGGATTGGCGCTGATTAAAAAACTCCACCGGTAGTCGGAGGACGTGTCGAAGATAGGTACCCGCGCTGTCAATGGCAATGTAGTTCTCCATCCGCACCAGGGCGTTCTCCTTGAGCCAGTTGAGAATCGCCTGGAGTACCACCGTATTTAATAGGATAAAAACAAAAATCAGAATATCAAATTTTTCGGTGTTATCAAGGTAATAATCGACAAATATTTTTGCATAATTGGCAATAATCAGACCAGGAATAACTAACAGCACCCCCAACACCAGGGCATAAAGCAAAGGTGAAATCCCGGTTTGGGAAAGGCGTTTAAACAGTGCCTTCCAGACATCAGGCTTTTCTCCGGCTTTTTTAAACTCAGGTCCCGGCCGGGACTCAATCACCACCCCGGTAAACATCTGTCCCAGTTCTTCTGTGGTAATTACCCGTTTTCCTGATGCTGGGTCGCACAAATAAACCTTATCGTTCTTAAAACCTTCAAGAACAACAAAGTGACTAAAATCCCAGTGGATGATTACTGGCATTTGCATTTCTTTTAACTTATCCACCGTACAAACAAAACCCTGGGAAACTAAGCCGTAAAGTCTGGCGGTTCTGGCAATATTTCCGGCTTTTACACCATCCCGGGAGACCCCGCAATCAATCCGGAGCGTCTCGAGGGTTTCATAGCGGCCATAATAGGCTAAAATCATCGACAGCGAGGCGACCCCGCACTCCACCGCTTCCATTTGCAAAACCACCGGTACCCTGGCTAATTTGGGCCGTTTTTCTCTCTCATCTCGACTTTTCTCGGTTTCTGATTTCGTCATCCGTCTGGCCGCCTTTCTAGGAGATAATCAGATCAATGAGATATAAGCGATCCGTAAAAATGGTTGCGCTGGCAGCGGTACCGGCAGTGATTTCACCACTAAAACCATTGTTCTCTTTGGTCCAGATATAATTTCCTTGATTATCTAACTTGGGATCAATAATAATCTGCATCTCGATCGGATTGGCGGATTCCGAAGCAATGCTACTGCGCTGGATACTTCGAACCACCCCTCTTAAATATCCGAATTGATCTGTAGATGCCGATTCCACCGCAACAAAGACATAATCGCCTTGCTTAACGTTAACGGCATCTTCATAGCTGGAGTAAGCCAGAACTACCACGGTGGTGTCTTCATTTTCCCGTTTAACAATTTGACAAAAGTTCGAATTTTTAGGCATAAATGCCCCTTCCTCAAAACTTAGTCCCGAGACCATCCCGCTTTCCATGGCAACAATCATGGTTTGCCGTTTAAGCCTGCTCTTTTCGTCCTCTGTCAATACTGACCCATTAGCAAACAGTGCGGCTGATCCCTCGATGGTCACAACCCCTAGCAGATCCCCTCTTTGTACATAATCACCATCGGAGACAGCAAGTTGGGTCAGAATCCCTTCATTTTCAACGACCACCTGGACGGTTCCCTCGCCATAAGACACAATCGCATCGAGGGTAGTGGTAATATTAATCGGAACAGTAATTGAATAAATAACCACGCAGACTAAAAAAATAATTATTCCCAGTAAAATCAATAGATTTCCCGGGCCAATGACAGTCATCAAGGCGGCATGTTCGCTTTTTTTACTGGTCTTCTCCTCTTTGTTTTTAAAAATAGATTTACTCACCGCTTTGCCCTCCCTCCGTCAAATTGTCCCTGGGCACCAATTGATCATTGCGATAAATCTTCTGGAACACCGGAATTCCATTAATCAGCCGCTTTTCAAAGCTTAAACTGCCGTAGACGGTCTCAAAAGTGTTTTCTGCCAGCACATTTTTAATCGTTTGGGCTTCCAGACTTTGAGCCGCATTCGCCGCGTCGGCGGCCAGATGCATTGACATATAGGCCTGGGCGGCCGGTAAATCGGGCTTTTTACCATAAGCTTTCTGATAGACCTCAATAAATACTGCTTCCGAGCCAGCTGTGGCGGTATTGTTAAAATAACTGGTGACCTGGGTCAGGCCTTTCATGCTCGCTGGAATAATATAGGGCTGAATTTCAACGTCATAACTGGCAAAAACAGGTCGGGTATTACCGGTTTTTTCCAGATACGTATAAAGCGCTGTGATATCGTTTCCGACACAGGCGGTGACAATCGCCTGGACACCCAGACTGTCCCATTTTTTTAAATAATAACGGAAATAATCAAGATTGGGCAGATAAGAAACCGCATCGACAATTTCGATCCCGGCTTGTCGGCCATGCGCTTCAACTTTTTGAATATAATCCTTGCCATAGGTATTGCCAGCGCTATGAATAACGACGATCCTTTGGATTCCCTGGGCGGCCATACTCCTGACCATTTCATCGGCCATGGCGTCATCCGATGGCGCACAGAGATAGGCACCCTCATTTTCAGGAAGATTCAATTTTGAACTGGCGATAATGGGCGCAAAAAGCAGCTTGTTATTCTGGTTATAAATATCCGCCACCTTTAGGACATCATCGGTACTGCGATGTCCGATGACAATCGGAAAGCCCTGATTTTCAGCAATTCGGGTGGCTACTTCGACGGCCGTATTGGTGTTATTGCCATCATCATTGTAATTGATTTCGATCGCTTGGTTGAGGATTCCCCCCTGATCATTGATTTCCTTAGCGGCCAGTTCGATGCCATTTTTGAAGGAGGCACTGTATTCCTGGGAGAATGGATAAACCACATCGACTGACAATTTACCGCTTTCTTTAGCAGTATTGCTACAGCCAAAACAAAGCAAGCCGCCAATAAGCAGGATAGCCAGGGTGGATAGGATTCTCAGATGTTTTTTCATGTCCCACTCCTTTGATTTGTGTAATTCAGGCAGTAAAATGCCATGAGCTTTCTGTAACTTATATGGGTTGCAGCCCGTTTTTTTACATCGTAGCCTAAACAAATGGCGAAAACAAAATCAAATGCCGGTCACTCAGGCTTTTTAGTAGCGCGCCGATAGTCGCAGCGGATAAAGACAGTTTTACCGCTGTTTCACTGATGGTAAACTTGCCGGAATAGCTGAGAATGTCAACTTCGATTTGGTTAAGCGTATTGCTATTCAGCAGCGAAAAATCGGGAATCTTCTGGATGACCCAGGTGTCTTTTTCCTGCTCAGCGAGTTCCTGCCATTCTTTAAGAAGACCCTGATAGTTGATCAGTTTTTTATAGTAGTCCACCATTATCTTGTTCTTACCATAAATAAATTTAAGATATCCGGCGGCAATCCCATAATTAAAAGCCAGGTTGAAGTCGGTTCGAATCCGCTCTCTAGGGATCAGACCCTGTTGGTACTGTTGCTTCATTTTATTAGAAACGGCTGAGATAAATCGCGAGCGACCCATGCAGACTTCCGGCAGCGATAATTCTAGGGTATGATTAACCGGAAAATCCTCCAGATTAGTCAGGCATTCCCGGTCTTCCAGAACAATCCCAAATTTCTCGGGATGATTGTAAATCGCGGTACCAGGCAGGGGCATTATAAAGGTTGTCGATAGATCCAGCATTCCGGGCGCCAGATCCAATAACTCCAGTGCTTTTTTTGTGGTCTCGGCCAGGGTTTCGGCACTTTCAAAGGCTCCGCCGATAATATAATTCCCGGTTAATTGGGGTAATCCTTGGGCATAGCAAATCTCCACCACCCTTTTTATGTCGGCAGGGCTGGCCTGCTTGCCATAGGCCTTCAGTACCTCTTCTACCCCTGACTCCATACCGATCTGCATCCGCACCATACCACTGTCAATCATTTCGCGGATCAGTTCGGGATGCTTTACCAAAAAGCCGGGGTGGCCTTCGCAAAACCAGACAAAATCATATTCTTCCCTGAGCTTTTTCAAACCGGATAAGATTTTTTTTAATCTAAGTGGATTGGTGGTAAAGGTATCGTCGCAAAAAAACAGGTATCGGGGGCCTTGACTATTTTTTAAACGCGCTGCTATTTCAGCCAGTACCGCTTCCGCAGTTCGCATCCTCAAATTTTTGGAATTTCCGCCCTCAAAACAGAAGGCACACCGGTAGGGACAGCCCCTGGCGGTAATCACTGACAACAGTGGACGTTCCTGATAATCAAGGACATCTTCATTACGGGGAAATTCGTATTTTGAGAAGTCCTCCAGGTAGACGTAATCAGCCTTTTGAGCGGGTCGGATTTCTCCGGGAACAAGCACCGCTTCGCCTCTGATTTTGGCATTTAACCAAGTTAAAAGGCTTTCTTCGCCTTCGCCTTTTAAAATGCCGTCAGCCTGATAAATTTCCAGATCGTCTTCAGTCATATGGAGGGTCTGGGGGCCACCCACAATCACATAAAAATCATAACGCTTTTTTAAATAGGTGATGATGGCCGCCACCGCTGAATGATTATCAAAATCACAGTAAAAACAGACCGCAAACAGGCGGTCTTTCATTTTCTCGATCGTTTTTACCGCGTCGGTAGTAATGCCAGTATAAGCTTTTGCATCATAGCCATTGGCATTGAGTTGCGCCGCCAGAGTCAAGATCCCCAGATTTTCGATCATTTCGAAAGTTCGTCCGCGGATCATCCGTTGGGTGTAGACCAATAGAACTTGGGGTTTCTCAGTTAGGGTTTTCGGTATAAAATCCACTTATTCCCCTCCATTTTATTCAGGGATTGTTGTGCCTGCTGATAGAAACCAGCATTTTCTCCCTGGGGATCCAGTTTCATTTTTCCCTGTTGCAGAACTTCTTTTTTGGAAAGCTTGCCATTACATAATTTAAGCAGGGTATAGTCGATTTCATCTACTTCTTTATCAAATATTTGTGGTTTTTGGCCACTGACATCGGTGTAAAGCCACAATTCAAAAGTCCGGTGGACAATCACCGCCTCATCATTGCTTCCTAATTGATCATTAATCAGATACTCACCCGAGGCTCTCATTTTCCAGTAGGCATCATCAATCGGAATATTCTTATAGACATAATCATTCCAACGGGTAAACACCCCGTATTGTCGACCCAATCGATAGGAATCGAGAATCACCGCTTCGGGAATCTTTCCATCAAAATAAATTTTGCGCATTTCATTCTGGAGTCGTTTGTTGGCCTGCAAGCGAACATTGATCAGATCGGTAAAATCCAGTTCTTTGGTTCGGGAAAGGGGAATGTCCTCATTGCAGCAATCAATCAGATCGTCATAGATGGTCATCCCGAATTTTTCCGGATTAAGGGTTATCGGGGTTTTGGGATAAGGCAGAAATGAAAAATAGGCGGTTTCAAACTGACCCGGCGCCCGATAAAGCAGTTCCATAATCAAATCTTCAGATTCTTTGATGGTTTCCCTGCTTTCATGGGGGCCGCCAATAATAATATTACCAGAAATCCCATGAATCCCCGACTCAACGCAATGATCAATGACATCGACAACCATTTTTCGAGTTATTTTTTTATTATAGCTTTTGAGAACCTGATCACTTCCCGATTCCAGACCAAAAAAGATTTTCTTAAGCCCCGCATCAGCCATATTTTTGGCCATCTCCCGGTGCTTGTCAATGGTCGAAATATGGGCACTGGCAAACCAGACAAAATCATAGTCTTTGCGAATTTCTTTGATTTCCTGACAAATCTGGTTGACCCGTGTATGATCCAGTGTAAAGGTATCATCGAGAAAATTGATATAATTGATGGCCGGATTTCGCTTGAAATTCTCCCGGATTTCAGTTATCAGGGAAGGAACCGAGTGCCGGCGAACCCGTTTAGCATTAGCTCCTTCGTAGCAGAAGGTACAACCAAAAGGACAGCCCCGGCCGGTTAAGATTGGGAGCAGTCCGTAATGTTTATAATCATTGGTCAGGGTAATGTCTGGCCAGGGAATATCATCTAAATCTTCCGGGGGTTTTCGTGACGGCGTTTCCACCAGGCTTCCGTTTTGATCCAAATAGATAATCCCCTGAATCAATTCGAGCGCACCCTTTTTTTTAATGAAATACTCCATCAGCTCCAGCATGGTTTCTTCGCCCTCGCCAATACAGGCCGCCTCAATTGCCGTTTCTTTTAAAAATTCGGCGTCCATTCCGGAAGTTTGTGGCCCGCCCGCCAGCAAAGTCGCTTCGGGATAGCGTTTTTTTACTTCCTGGGCAAAGGTTTTTACCCAATGCACATTGTTAAAATCACAGTAGAAACCGATGATTCGGGGTTTATTTTCTGTTTCCATCAAAGCGATAACATAATCCAGAGCTTCCTTGGCGTAGCCTTGAAACATTTCGACTTGATAGCCTTTTTTTGTTAATAATTGGGTCAATATATTCATTCCCAGATTACTGCCAGGAATATAACCGCTGACATAGCGGTGCGATTTGATCAATAATAGTTCCATGTCTCTATCCCCCTTTGAACTGCTGACTGTAGCCATCCTAGTCAGCACTTCGAAGGGGAAAATCCCCTTCTTCGCTTATTAAGCTCGAGCTGTTTGTGTTGCTGTAAATGCATAATCTACGCCAACAATACTTAATCCACCAGCAGCCTGATCTAATTGATCATCACTGATTGGTTGTTTTTCCTGTGCTTCTTTAAAAGCAGCATCAAATTCAGCTGCTGTACAGCTGTAACCTAATTTTGCAACAACTGCATCAAATTCTGCTTCAGTTTTAGCACCATCAAGTTGTTTTGCCAATGCCTCATCGGTTAATACTTTTGCGGCCAATGCCTTTGCACCATCAATACTCATGTTTTTCTCCTTCTAAAAAGTATTTTGACTAAATCACAAAATGTGTAAGCCAATATTTAAAATTAAATTGATATAAAATATCAACTAATTTTTCATGGAACTCCGCCTGGTTCTTATAAGGATCGCCAAATATTGCAAACAATTCGGCTTCGATCTCAGCCAGGCTTCTTTTTCCAGCACAGCGCAGCAGCAGCTCATACTCCAGCGGTGAAAGCGCCATGCCATCCAGTTTTGGGAACCCTTCGGTAAAGGTCATCGTGCGCCATATTTCAAAGGTACGCTGGGGATAATCGCTGGAAAAATTGAGTGATTCCTCAAATGCCTGTCCCTCGTTTAAATAAAGCACATAATAATATTCATAGGCTCTGGGATTGGCAGAAATTTCCTCAAACCAGCGGCTGCGGATGCCATAATTCAGGGCGGCTTTAAACTGTTTCATCACCGCCTGCTGTTTTAATTCATGATTTTTGATTTTATCTTGCATGCTTTGGCGAATCACCTTATTGAGTTCCTGTCGGTTTTTCATCACCTGATCCTGACTTTTTCCCCGGGGTGTGACAAAGGGGTAGTCGTCGCCGGACAACCGGCCGGACTGATCATGCAGCTGCAAATTGAATTTTTCGGGATTATTTAATATCTCGGTACCGGGATAAGCTCTTAAAAAGCCGGTGATGATATCAATAACTCCCGGAGCTCGATCCATCAGCGTTTCGATCAGAGCCGCGGTTGCCCCAGGTGTTTCCTCCGGACCGCCGACGATAAAATTGGTGGCAATCTGGGTCAGGCCGCAGTCAGCGGCGTAGGATACAAACTCAATGATGTCATCAATCTGGACATGCTTGTTGTACTGGTCAATAACCTTCTGATCGCCCGACTCAATGCCGATCTGCAAGCGGATCAGCCCGGCCTCGATCATCGTCGGTAGAACATCCATCCAGTCTTTGATTCGTCCCACATGACATTCGCAATACCAGACCAGATCGTGTTCTTTTCTGATTTCCTTCATACCCTGGCAGAATGCTTCGATTCGCTCGCGGTTGAGGGTAAAGGTGTCATCCATAATAATAATATAATGCAAATCCGGATTGTTTTTTAAATTTAGTTTAATTTCTTCCAGTACCAGCGGGATGCTTCGCAACCGGACCTTTTGCTTGCCCGGACTGGGCGCACAATAGGCGCATTGATAAGGACAGCCGCGGCCGGTAAAAATCAGTTTGCCGTAGGCGTGATCGGTATGCAAGGATGCGTGATAGGCAGGCAGTGGTAGGGCATCAAGGTCTTCAATGATTACCGGCGGGGTTTCTCTAAAAATCCCATCTTTAATCATCACCAGCCCCTTGATCTCACTTAAATCGCCGTCTTCTTTTAACACGGCCTTTAACAGTAGCGGTAGCGACACTTCGCCCTCGCCCCTTAATATAAAATCGGCCTGGCTATCTTCTAGAAACTTTTGCCCCAGGCCAATGCTTTGGGAGCCACCAACCACAATCGGAATATTATAGCTTGCTTTTATTTTTTTAGATAAATCCGCAATAATTTGAACATTATCAAAATCACAGGAAAAGCCCACCGCATCCGGTTGGTTCTTTTTTACTTGTTCCAGAAGCTCTTCCGGTTTGCCATGAAAAACCAGCGGTTCAAAGCCAGCTTCTTCCAGCGTTCCAGCCAGATAAAAGAGCCCTACATAATCATGGGTACTGGTTTCATATTTTTTTGACACATTACACAGGAGTATCTTCATTTTATTACCCATTTTCTAGAACGGAACAACAAGCAGCCAGTATTTTTTATCAAAAACTTTCAGCGTCTCAATGATCCGTTCCCTTAATTCATTAGGACTTTCCTTAAATGGTTTTCCAAATCGCTGATACAGGAGGTCGGTAATGGCGGCGATGGTGCTTTTGCCGGTGCAGTATTTCATGATTTCATATTCAAAGGGTGACAGCGCCTCGCCCCATAACAGCGGATAGCCCTGGGAAAAATCGACATCCCGCCACATTTCAATCATCCGCTGGGGGCGCCAGTTGGGCAGTTCGGCCGGATCCACATCGATCACCCGACTGGCCGATTCCCTGGCCAGCATGGTGTAATAAGCGGTCAAAGTCGGCTTATGGTGGGAAATAATATTAATCCAGTATTTAGGGCCGTTGGAGGCCATCGATGTTTGGTAGCACCTTAAAATATCCTCATGACCCAATTCCCCGTCACTTAACATGATCTTAATCTCATCCACAAAGCTCTGGAGATATTCTTGATAGGCTCCCATGATCTCCCGCCGATCCATCGTTTCACTATCCATAATCGGGTAATCAGAAATACAACCGAGACCCTGCCTGTCGTAAATCGTCAGTCCGTATTTTTCGGGATGCAGGCCAATATCGGTCATCGGGTAAGGCATTACAATGCTGGGGGCGATTTCCATCATCCCCGGGCCCAACCGCAGCAGCTTGGCGCCAAAGGCCTTGTTTTTTTCAATATGTTCCCGGTTTTCAAAGGGACCACCCACCAGCAGGGCACCGAAGACCTGCTGCACGCCTGCATCATAGGCCGCCTTAACAACGGTTTCCACCATTTCCGGGGAGATGTTTTTGCGGTAAATTTTAAGCATTTCCTGATCCACGGTTTCAATGCCGATTTGAAGCCGGTTAAGGCCGGCATCCACCATGGTTTTTAATACTTCTGGCCGGCGGCTTAAGGACACCACATCGGCCTCACAATAGAACTGAAAGGGTTTGACAGCCTGAAGGGCTTTGGCCTCCTGGCAGAAGGTATCCAACCATTTGGGATCAGTCACCAGGGTGTCGTCGCAGAACTTAAAATAACTGAGTTCCGGATATTTTAGCAGAAAATATTTCATTTCCGCAATAACGTTGGCTACACTCCGCTGCCGCATCGGCCGTTTTAATGCCCCTTCATGGCAGAAAACACAATGGAAAGGACAACCTCGGCTGCTCATCAGATAAAGGCTGGAAAAATCAATCGGGGTAATGCTTTTATGATAGGCTGGAAAGGGCAGATCATCGAGATTTTCCACCACCGGCCCTTCGCCCCTATCGATGCACTCCCCGTTCTCGTTGAGATAAAAGATGCCGGCAATCCCATCCAGGTTTTGCTGTTCTTTTAAGGCATTAAGAACTGCCACCATCGCCAATTCGCCTTCGCCTCTGACAATCGCACAGGCTTGGGACTGTCGCAGATAATCTTCATCTAAGGATATCGCTTCGGGGCCGCCAATCAGCACCGGAATCCCATGCATCTCGGTAATTGCCGCACTGACTTTTTTAACGACATGCTTATTTTCAAAATCTACCGAAAAACCAATCCCGCAAATTTCATTAAAGGGGTATTGTTTCAGATAATCGATCGCCTGATCCGGCCGGCATTCACAGACAATGGCGTCATAACCTTTGGAATCCAAATAGCTGGCCAGGCCATAAATGCCCAGAAAGGCACCATTTCTGCTAAAGCCGGCGATTTCCATCCCAATGGTTGATAATTTAAACAGAATGAATTTATTTTTCACGGCATTCTCCACTGCATTTTTCTGATTCTCCCATTCTTTATCTACCGTTTTGGCGTTTAGTGCCCCTGACAACACACACATACCCACGGCTTCCAGTTTTTTGATGGTCTCCAGCAGGTGCAGCTTAAAGGCGTCAAAACTCTTAAAACTGTTCTGATACTCCGCGAAAAGTATCTCGGCCATCTCGTTGATGGTCAGTTTTCCGGAGCTGTATTTTAATACCTCAAATTCAAAGGGAGAGTAAACAAATCCATTTAACACCGGTATTTCTGCCGCCAACTCAGGGGTCAGGGACAACAAAGCAATGCGCTGCGGGTGCGTCTCAAAGACCGTTTCTCCTTGATAATCTTTGGTTAGCTTATCACCCCGAACGCGCGCCTTATACTGGGCATCAAAATAGGGGTAGCGAGAATAAGCCAGTCCCTGCCACATCCCGCTGAGGCCGTATTTTTCACTGAGGGCATAGCTTTCCAGAATGACCGCATCGGGTATTTCGCCATCACTGAGCATTTTTCGCATCAGTTTGATATTCATTTCAAAAAACTCATTTCGAGCGGCGCAGATTTCTTCAATACTCAGGGTTTTAGTTTCTATCACCGGAAAGTCTCCCACCGATGTGAGCGCCTGTTCATCCTTCACAAAAATCCCAAAGGCTTGCGGATCTTTTGACATCGCAGTTTCCGGGAAAGGCATATAGAAGGTGCTGACCACCTCCACCATCCCCCGGCCGGCTTTGATCATTTCATTTACGGTATCAAAGGTAAAATCTAGGGTTTCTCGGGTTTCCAGCGCCCCACCAATAATGATGTTACCAACCAGTTGAGGCAGTCCGGCGGCGTGACAAATTTCTATGACTTCAAAGAGACCTTCCCTTTTTATCTTTTTGTTATAAATATCAATGATATGCTGGTTACAGCTCTCAATCCCGATCTGCATCCGTACCAGACCGGCATCAACCATCATTTTTACAATTTCCGGATATTTGATAACAATATTGACATGGGCATCGGCGAACCAGACAAAATCGTGTTCTTTGCGCAGCGCTTTGAGTTGTTCGCAAAAGCTCCGCACCCGCTCTTTATCGAGGGTGAAGGTATCATCGCCAAAAAAGATGTATTTCACATTGGGGTTTTGTTTTAGTCGACAGCGGATTTCTTTGATCACGCTTTCGACACTTCGACGCCTGACATTCTTGCTATTCCCCCCCTCATAACAAAAAGAGCAGTGGAAAGGACACCCTCGTCCTGACATCACTGCCATATGATTAATGCCCTGATGTTGGGCGGATTTAATTGTACCGGTAATAATCGGCAGTTCATCTAAGTTTTCAATGGCCGGATAGATGCCATTATCATAGTAGCTGCCATCATTCCGGAATGAGCACATCCCAGAAATACTTTCCCATCTTTCTGTTGCTTCATCTTGAATGGCCTGGATGGCTTCGTAAAGGGAATACTCACCTTCGCCTCGCATCATCGCGTCGGCCTGGCTGGCGCGCAAAAAGTCCTCACCCAAACCCACGGTCTGGGGTCCACCGACAAAAACGATAGCACCGTAGCGCTTTTTTATCTCTCTGGAAAAACTTTCAACGGCTGACTGATTCTCATAGTCACAATATAAACCCACCACTGTATTTTCATCCGAACCAGTCGCTTCAAGAAATTCCAGCCCTTTTAACAGCTCTCCTGAAAAAACAGCCACATCAATCCCTTTGCTGGCCATCATTTCTGCCAGCGACATATGGCCTATCGGCTCAATTTGGGTAATTGAATGAGTTCGGGTTCCGCGATGAATAAGCATCAGTTTTACGTTGATCGTTTTCACTATGTGCCTCCCAGATTAATTTTTATGCATCCTTAAAATCTATTTCGTAAATTTCTTTTATTTTCAGTGTATTCTTTTTTTTGTGCTTTGTCTATTGCTTTTTTGTTAAATCGACTGCACTTTTTTTATACATTTCCTTTATGAAATTTTTCATCCTTTCAATTGATCCAATGCCTTGATGGGAATAACCCGTTTTGGATTGGCACCATGCTCACCAATTATTTTTTCCATCCAGATCATGTCATACCAGGTTTCGAATTTATAACCGCATTTTGAAAAATGACCAATGGTCTGATAGCCCAGATGTTCATGAAAACCAATACTCCCGGGATTGGGATAGGCAATACAGGCATACAAATTACAAATGTTCTGCTTTTTCAAGACTACCTCTAGGGCATGGTAAAGCTTTTTACCCACCCCGCTTTGACCCTTGTCCTGTCTGACATAAATGGTGGTTTCCACCGCCCAGTCATAGGCGGCTCGGTTTTTGAACTCCGAAGCATAGGCATATCCGAGGATTTCCGCTTCCTGTAGAGCCACCAGAAAAGGGTATTTGGTCAATATTTTATTTATTCGTTTTTTGAATTCATCAAGGGTCGGCACGGTATATTCAAAAGTGATCGCCGTTTCTCTGACATAGGGCGCATAAATACCCAATAATTGTTCTGCATCTGACTCATTTGCCATCCGGATGGCTATTTCTGTGTTCATATTTATATCCTTTTCTTCGTAATTCTAACGCATTTTTATTATAGCATTTTAAAAACTAACGTAAAAGAATCCCCTTAAAATTTTTTAAAGGGACTCTTCGTTTGAATTAAGTGCTTCAATTTAGCGCCCGGTTCAATTCTGTAGTCGAATTGAACTTAGTTTACAGAAAACTTTTAACCACTTCCGCCGGCATCATGGTTCGCTCCACAATTGCTTCGATGGTCATGCCCTGGTCATAAAAACGCTGGCAAACCATGGCCATACTTTCTCCGACTTCGATAATATGATAATCCGGATCATAGAAACGGATGGTTCGCTGCCCCCAGGCGGCTTCCTCGACATTGTGCAAATATTTTATCCCCTCAAAAGTTTTTAAATGTTCTAAAAAATCATCCAGCTTTTCTTCTTCAAAGTATAGCTCCATATCGTTTCCTCGATAGACAATCGCCGTTTCTTCGGTATTAATAAATTTTGCCCAGAGTGCCTTTTCCTGCAGTGAAAAGCCCGCGTTAAAGGTAATATTCTCACCAAAATCCATCACCACTTCCAAACCAAAAACATCACAATAAAAAGCCCGTGAACGATTGATATCATCCACTACCAGCATGGCTGCTTCAAATTTCATATCTTAACCTCCTCGTTTTTAATTATTCTACCTGACTAATCACGACACCTGTCTGTCATGTTTAAATTGATCACTGGTATTTTTTTACAAGTTTTTTCGCGATCATCAAAAAATCTTTTCGCAGCGCTTCGGGCTTTATTAATTCGACCCCATCACCAAAACTCAGCAACCAACTGAACAAATTTTCTTGGCTGGCGAAATAAAATTCAAAACGGAGTTTTCCCTCCTGGGTCATTTGATAACAATCCAACCCGTATTCATCAATCAGCCGCCATTTCATAATTGGGTCAAATTCCGCCACCAGATGAATCTGGCTGGGCATGGCCAATTGCTCTTGACTGTTGTATTTTGGCAGATCACGGGGCTTATAGGTCTCCTCCCGCACCTGCAAATCCCAGAGCCGGTTGAGTTTAAAGTGCCTAAAATCACAACGATCTTGACAATAGCCCCAAATGTACCAGGATGACCATTGATAAACCATCAAATAAGGCTCAATCTGTCGGCTGCTTTCGCCTTTTGGTGAGTAGTAATAAAAAGTAATGAGCCGCCTCTGATCAATGGCTTTTTTAATGATTTCAAATTTGGGAGCCAATGAATTTTTATAGTGTGAGGACAGATCAATGACAATATGATTATCCGGCTGGGTCGCTCCCCCACTTACTGCCAATTTGTCAATTAATTGCCGATACTGATTGGTTCCGGCCACGCTGTCGAGACTCTTAAGTCCAGCCAGGATGGACTGCAGCTCCGCTGATGATAACAAGGTTTTGTCGATCTTATACCCTTCCATAATAGCGATCCCGCCGTTTGCCCCCTGGCTTGTCGTCAGCGGAATTCCAGCCTTGCAAATATTTTCAATATCCCGATTAATGGTTCGGCGGGACACTTCAAAGATCTCAGCCAGATAGGGCGCCGTCACTTTTTTTTGTTGTAGCAGGATCGATAGTATGCCAATGAGACGATCAATTTTCATGTGCTTATTCTCCTTGTGATTATCCTGTCACTATTTTACCATAAAAATTAACACAATCATGATAGTTCATATCTTTTGTTGATGATATGATTTAAGGAAATCTTTTTTAGGAGTGATCAAATGATTAAAGTACTATTTGTCTGTGTCCATAATGCTGCCAGAAGTCAGATGGCCGAAGCTTTTCTAAACGATTTAGGGAAAGACTACTTTTTTGCTGAAAGCGCCGGTCTGGAGCCGGGCACCATCAACCCCCTGATTGTCAAGGTTATGGCAGAAATAGGCTATGATCTCAGTCAAAATGATACCAATTCGGTATTTGATTATTATAAGGAGGGGCGTTTGTATTCCTATATTATTAAGGTTTGTGACCTGGAAAATGGCCAGCGTTGTCCGATTTTTCCACTGGCCAGAAATGTGCTTGACTGGACCTTTGAAGATCCCGCTGCTTTTACCGGTACCGAAGAGGAAAAACTTGAGAAAGCCCGACATCTGCGCTACAAAATCCGCGAAAACGTCATTGATCTGATCAACACCTACAAGAATTCCATTTAAATTTAAAACACCAAGGAGAAACCTATGAGCAAACCCAAAGTCGCCTTTATCTGTGTCCATAATTCTTGCCGCAGCCAGATGGCTGAAGCGCTGGGCAAAAAATTTGCCAGCGATGTCTTTGAAAGCTATTCAGCAGGCACCGAAACCAAACCACAAATCAATCAGGATGCCGTCCGTTTAATCAAAGAACGCTACAGTATCGATATGGAAGCCACCCAGCATTCTAAGCTGCTGAATGATCTTCCCGCTATTGACATTGTCATCAAAATGGGGTGCAATGTTGTTTGCCCCTACCTGCCCGGCCGTTATGTTGAAGACTGGGGCCTGGAAGACCCGTCCGGAAAAAGCGATCAAGAATTTATCGCAATCATTGACCAAATTGAGGATAACATAAAAAATTTAGCCGCGGCTATCAAAAATAATGAAATTGATCTAACCTGAAAAAAAGCCGGAAAACTTCAAGTTTTCCGGCTTTTTTCTTTACTTTTTCATTTCTTTTTTTATCCTGGCGCTCATTGTCGTACCGCATCCTTTGCGATAAACTCACAGGTGTCGCAATAATAATAGGCAGCGCTAAGGGTTTTTACAGTGATTTCCCGGGTTTTACTGCCGCAGATTTTACAGTTATGGTTCAAAATATTCAAAGATGATCGCATCAAATTTTTTCTTGCAATACTCAATGTCATCGGTATCCTGAACCGTCCATCCGATCAGCCTTCCGGTTAGTAAATGAAATAGGCTAAGACCCAGTTTGCGCCGGGCATCGCCATGACAAAATGCCATAAAATGGGGGCGCGTGATAAAATTTGTAGCAAATGAAATGATTAGCAACCGTTGCCACAATTTAACATCCAGTCCCTTGAGGCTTTTATACCCTACCGAAAGCTGACCTCTTACCACATCGGGCCGGTTTTTATAAAACCATCTGACAATTAACGGCTGAAAAGACTCGACACAATATAGTCCGTTATATTGATCAAGATGATTGGCCGTTTTCGAGCATAACTCACTGAGATACTTTGTGTTTTTCAGTTCGACAATCAGGGGAACCCGACCATCCACCATCTTCAGAACATCTTCAAACAGAGGGATTTTTTCTTCGGTATTTCCCAGGTTATAAGTCAGCAATTCTTCATAGCTACAATCAGCTATCAAGCGCTCCGCCCCACACAAACGCAATAAATCATCATCGTGAAAGACAACAATTTTTCCATCGGCGGTAAGATTTAAATCCATTTCGATTCCATAGCCGGCATCGACTGCTTTTTTAAAGGCCGCCATCGAATTTTCCGGAATTGACTTATCCTTTTCGTGCAATCCCCGATGGGCATAGTAACTGGTCCAGAGTCGATCATCGACCTCCTTTGGCATTCTGCCCGGTAGAAGCAACAAAATATAAATGATAAATATGGCTATTCCTGCCACGATATACAGTGTCATGTACCCTCACCCACTTCTATTAATCTAAATCAATTCCTTTCTTTTAAAAT
>NZ_CAKMJU010000023.1:0-36572 GCF_927416815.1 uncultured Acetobacterium sp.
GAACTGGCCACCCATCGGTGGTTTAACGAGCAATCGGCGCTGTCGGAGCTGCAGAGCTGTGATATCCATGGGCTGGGCAAGGACAGTTTCTACGCCATGGGCGATCGTTTGTTTGAAAATGTCAATCGGCAGATTTAACAGGTTGGTACGCTTCTGTTCTTCTAAATACAGTTTGCCATGAAAAATGGTGAGATTCTTCCGTGGTGGTATCAGATAAACGGAATTTATTTTTGTTTCCATCCCATCCTCGGCCACATATATATCCATATTGGTATAGCGCGATAAAAGCTCATTCATTAAACTCTTGTAGTCCGGTGATAAATGTTGTATAACGATAAAAACAAGTCCGGTGTTGTCAGGCATTGCTCTAAAAAAATCTTCTAGCGCCTCAAGGCCACCGGCAGATGCGCCAACGCCAACATAGTAATTTGCATCAATATTTCCCAAAATATAATCACCTTTCTATCAATAAAAAAAGAGTTCTCATTTCTATGTCATCACCTGCGAAGTGAGCAGGTAATTTCTACAACTCGTATACTTGCTACTGCCATCCAATATTTTATAACCACCATAAATACAGTCACTATTGCTATTGTTAATTAATTATTTTAACATTTACAGTGCTACCTTTCAATCATTATTAACAAATTATGGTTATGGTATCAAAAGTATTTTAACCCCATTAAATCAAAAAAACTTTAGTTCCGTCAACATTTTTGCAGCCAACACGCGTAGATGTGGTGCACCAATTTCACTTTTAAAGTTAATTGTACAAACAATAAATGCTCGCTTCTACCGCTACGTCACCAATCATTTCCTTCAGTGCCAGCTCATACAAATCGAGCTGGGGTTTGTAGGTAGCCTCTAGATTCTGTTTAAATTTACCCAGATCTTCCATCTCTCCCCTAGCATTGCTTTTATAATCGATAATGGTATAGTCGTTGTCTTTAACAATCACCAGATCAATGATCCCACGCATGTATAGTGGTTTTGTTTTTTCCACTTCTTCTAAATTCAGAAGATCAACCAACTCCGATGCCTTTTCTGATTTCACCTGCAACTGGAATGGCAGTTCAGTATAAACAGCATCTGCTTGATCAATCCGGTTCCAGAATTCCTGGTCTTGACAAAGATTTTCAGTTTTTAACCGCAAATCTTCATGCAGCGCATCATAAACAGCGCTCAACTGCTCAATAAATGGTGCCAATTCAAGTGATGGGTCGATTTTTAACAGGTCGCACTGTTTTTTCGTTAGTGGTTCACTTTCCAGACCCGCCAGGATCGATTTCTTCATGATCATTTCAAGCTCGGCTTCTGAGAGATCGGTGATTTTAGAATATCTGCCATCCACTAATAGCTGGAAAAGTTTATGAATGATAATCCCATAGAGGTTCCCCCGAAGCGGTTTGTTGACACTTTCCTGCTCACTAAGTGGCTCCGGATCTTCATCGCAATTGGAAGTCAGATGATTTAAGAACTTGCTGGGATTTATGTGCCCGGCCACTGGTTTTTGAGCCTCTTCACAGCAGGATTCAAAAGCCGATTGATGCTTTATAAATTCGCTATGGGTATCCACAATCCCCCAATGCTTTAGTTGATCTTTTTCATGATTGATAATATTCTCAGCAACCCCGGGATAATCCAGCATCCCGTCACAGATCTGCTTTGTTTCCTGGGGACATGCAATCAAGGGTTCCAGCTCTTTCCAGGCCGTATTCCTGGCAACTTTCCCCCGGCCATCGATGCGATCCCCGGATGCAACAATGAGCGCTTCTTTGGCCCGGGTGGATGCCACATAAAGTAACCGAAGATGTTCTTCCCTTTTTAAGGCGTCCGATATGGCTTTAGCTTCATTCCAACCATCCGGTTTGCCAATATAACTACCATATTTGTCTTTCGGGATGATAAATCCCTTTTTAATCCCATCGTCCTCGATAAAGAGCATCGTGTCCGGAAAACCCGACACTCCGGTTGAAGGATCCACCAGAAGAATCACATTACCTTCAAGCCCTTTGGCTTTGTGGAGATTCATGATCCGAACGGCATTGTACTCGCCGTCTTCTTCAATCAGATCGGTGATTGACATTTCTCGATCCAGGGTATTTTCGCTGAGACTCTGTAACCTGGCAACAATATCTGAGAAAGTCGAATAGGGTTCAGACCGGACCACTTCCAATAGCTGTTCCACATTTCCCATGGCGGAATTCAGGGTGATAATATCATAGTTTTTATTTGCCATAATCGTTTTAAAATCATTAACGACCGTTTCCACCACCACCATCGGAGGAACCTGGTTAATCAGTAATAAAAGTTTCTGAATCTCGAGCAGACTCTCTTTGATGCGGATATCTGCTAACGCTTTTATCTCCGCTTCATTCCAGATGAACTGATGATAAGTAAACCGCTGGTCCGCCTCCAGATGACAGGCAAATAGTTTTTCGAGCACCAAAGCCAATCGATAACTGTTTCGGTAGTCATCCAGATAGCTCAGCAACAGCACCAGGTTGTTAACCTCTTCCAGAGCCTTTGTCTCAATTTTCCCCGCCACTGAAACAGGAATTCCTTTTTCTTTCAAGGCATTAATGTACCGTGGCATTGAGGTTGTAAACCAGGTAATAATCATAAAATCACCGGGGGTAACGGCTCGAGTAGCTGCGGTCTTAGTCGCCGTATCATACCGACTGATCTGAGCCTGATTCGCAATTAAACCGGCAATCAGTTCTGCGATATAAGGGGCATCCCGTTCAATCAGTTCATCCTTTGTTCCCTCCCCTAACTGGTACCGATAAATACCCTTTAACGTCTGATGATCGGCTCCACACTCTGGTGCCAAGGTGGTCATCCCTTCAAAAATTGCCTGGCTGGTTCCTGCTTCGGTTTGATCCGGGAAACCAAACCCACTTAATTTTTTTGAATAGCTGTTTTCAACCCAGTCACAAATCTGCCTGTTTGACCGATAATTGCGCTGTAATCCGTAGACCCTACAGTTGCTATCCTGTTGCATTTTTTCCTTGACCCGGTTATAGAGCTTGATATCGGCTCCGGTAAAAGCAAAGATTGACTGCTTGGGATCACCGACCATACAAAGCGTACCATCTTTTAATTGGCAGTCTTCCCAGTTTTCCGGCAAGGTCGTCTCCCGGCAGGCCAGGTAGAAGATCAGCTCGGTCTGAATGGGATCGGTGTCCTGGAATTCATCGATATAGAAGCAGGTATACTTATGACTAAAAAACTGCCGGGCTGTTTCAGACTGCTTGATCATATCCCTGGCCATTACCAGCAAATCCTTATCGGTCAGTTTTTTTTCTTTCTTTTTTTCAACATTAAAATAGTTGATCGCTCCGATTAAAAACCGCATACACAAAGCATGTCGATAGCGTGAATAATCCTCTTTTAATTCGGCACAGACTTGATCCAACTGATAATCTTTCTTGAGCCGATTGTTGACACCTTTACCGATATTTAAAAAATCCGGATTAAAATTTTTGCTTTTATCATTTCTGCCGGCACATACATTCATTTTCGCATCGAGCTTTTCGAGTATTTCCATGCAATCTGAAGCGGGTTTAGCCTGCTCATTTTGCATAAACCATTTATATACAGAACGGGTTTCATCTTTAATTACCGGGGTTTCATCGTCCGTCAGGGTGCCACCACGCCTCAGTTCAATCTCAGTGAACCCAATCGCGGGATCATCCTGTTTATTTAAAACTTCACAAACCTGTTTTATGATTTGTCGGGCCTTTAAGAAAAAGTCCTGGCGATCCTTTTCTAAGCTATCCTGATCATAGACCCAGGTAATGCCATCTTTTTCGCAGATTGAATAAAAGGTATCTTCCAGAATATCGGGATTAATACCCACTTCTCCCATTCGTGATTTTATTTTACTGATTTCCGGATCAAAAGCGGTTTGATCATTTTCACAAAACTGAGCAAATAGACCTTTTTTAAATACTGCATCCTGATCATCCCGGACAATTTTAAAATCTAGGCTAAGCCCTGCTTCAAAGGGCATCTCTTTGAGCATGCTACTGCAAAAGGAATGAATCGTCGAAATGTGAATCTTATCCATATCTTCAATGGCTCTTTTAAGTTTTTCTTTCTGAGCGCCCTCTGCCTGGGCATGAGCTTTAAATAAGTTTTCCTGAAAGCGCTCCTGAAGACCGATGGCCGCTTTTTCGGTAAAGGTGATCGCTACCATTTTATCTAAAGTAATTTCGGTGTTTTTGATCTGGTTCAAGATCCGGTTAACCAGGATGGTAGTCTTCCCCGATCCGGCCCCGGCCTCGATCAGGATATTGGGAGTAAAATCATTTAATATTTGCGATCTGTTTTTATCTTCCATTGTCATACCTCCCAGGCACAGGCTTCAGCCTGACATAATGTCCCATAATTACAATAACCACAGGTTGTTTCCCAATTGACATACTTATCCGGTTCGCCAGAACACCGTTCAAAATTGCCGTTTTCGATATCACCGACAATGTCATTTAATTTATCCCTGGCTTCGATTTTTGTCGTTCTGCTAATTTCAGTTTTTAAATGCGCATGACGATCGCAGGGAAAATCATACCGGCTTTCCGATACTTCCAAAGATTTATCTGAATAAATGGTTTCAAGAACGATGGCATAAACATAATCCTGAATAAAAGCATCAAAACCGAGTTCTCGCTTTTTTTTCATCGGGGCAAATTTACCAGTCTTGTAATCAACAATCCGATAGGTACCATCAACGAGTGCATCAACCCGATCAATTGAGCCTTTTAAAGGCAGGGTATTCCCATCCTTTAACGTGATCTCCACTGGATCGGCCAGGTGCATCCCAAAGGCCAGTTCGGTGGCAACCGGTACAAAGCGCTGTGTTTTCATTTCATCACATAGTTGGATCAGACAGCCTCTGGCGTCTTCCTGACAGCGATGGCGTTGCATTTCATAGGCCGTCCGGGATAAATAGGGCACCCTTTCTCGCATCTCATCACAATTCTTTTGGTAAATGTCAGCAAATGCCGTGACCTTGAATTCTTGCTCTTTATTTCCAACGATGACGGTTGCCACATAGTCCTCCAGTACCTTATGCATAAAGATCCCTTTTTTCTGATGATCCAACCAGACAGATCGGTCATATTCTACCGTTTCTGGCGGTTTCAGATTGGAACGATATTGATAAAAATATTGTCTTGGGCAATCAAGAAACATCATAATACTGCTGGCCGAAAGTGAACCAAGACCCTGATCTGAAGATTTCATCTGATCCCCCAGAACATAGCCTTGGCGCTTGATTATCCCCATTGTCGGTTGTTCTGATTGGGCTTTCGTGGCAAAAAGATAATATTCTTTTTCTTGCAGAATATTTTTACTCGTACCAATGAAACCGCTTTTCTCTAAAGATTTCTTATCAACCTGCTGAATTTCCAGCAAGCGATTATAAAAAGAAGAGGCATTCTTTTCTTTAATCCCCACCGTATCAAAATAGTTATAACCAAATACTACCCGTTTGATCTTTCCGGCAAGACTCTCCAGCAGTCTGTAGATACTGTTTTTTTCGACACTGGTGGACATCCCAAAGGTTAATCCCAAATTCTGCCGTTCCTGGTCTAATAAAACCGGTGATTCGTTTGCTTTAAGAGGAAAGCGATCGGCATCAAGACCGATCACATAAACATAGGGTCTGGTAATAAGACCCGCCGTTGAAAAACTGGTACAGAGAATCGCATCTTCTGCTTCCCGGCTTGATTGAACCGATAATGATTCGATTAGCACCTGGATCTGATCCATGCCACTCACTGCGCTCATTTTAATGGTCGAAAATTCGGCAAACTCAATCAGTGCGGTTACAGCCTGCTGGCACTCCCGTTGATAGTCCCCATTCAGATTATCTTTGCTACAATAATCCGATAAAAAACCAGCGATACCAAGGGTAAAACCTTTTAGTTTAACCGCTTTCGACAGATCTTCCGGAAATAGTGACAATAAATTGCTTAAGAATTCTCCAAACACAAAATAATCCCGTTCCGTTTCATCCTCAGAATCCTGGAAGGTCTGAAATTTCTCAATTACTTTTTGATATCGGCTACGGCCAAAACCGACCCCTTCGATTTTAAAGTCTTCGAAAAGCCGTCGATTTGATTTCTTAGTGGTTGCCAGTTTTAATGAACGATTATGTAAAACAGATTTTAAGTCCTCTTCGAAATATTCATTTCTTACAAATGTGAAGAGGTCTCGTATAAAAGCGTAGATTTCACTGTGATATCCGGGGATCCCTCCGGGCAGACTTAGGTTAAGACCAACCGATTGAGCAACATTATGAAGTAAAAGAGCGTAGGAATAATGGGTGAATACAACCTGAACATCGCCAAAGGCATAACCTTTTTCCAGAATATCCTGGGCTACATATTTAAATTCATTGACCTGACCATAGGATCGGAAAAAATCAATGGCTGGTTGCTGAATCAGCTGACTTTCCACCCCATAGATCCGGGCCAGATCGTTTCCCTCTTCAAAGGATTCAGGCACTCGGGAATAAAAGGTTTCAGGCCGATCGATGCCTTCAATCCGGGGTGTTTGGATAATTTCAATATCCGCTCCAGCAAAGGCAGTGATCAATGCCCGCTCCAAACCAATGGCGCTAGTATTGGCGAGAATACCAAACTTGCTATTTTTAAAACCGGCTTCATTTTTAACCAGATCGATGGCCATCTTTAAAAGGCTAACATAATCCACCAAGATGTCTTGCTTTAACCGATTTTCATAAGCTTCCAATACAATTCTCAAATCCATTAATTTTGGTGAATCCGCCTTGGTCTTCAACACATCCTGGGCATCCATTATCCTAATCTCATCGATTTGACGGATCAGTTCGCTGGCGGTGGGAATATCAATCCACTCCGGATTGACAAAATACCTCAGTTGCTGCAATTGATCCTGCATGATATCCATCATCAGATTGGTGGCAACGTCCTGATTAATCAACTTTAGTTCTTCACCATCTAAAGCTGTCTGAATTTGACAGATACCCGAAGCCAAATCATAAATGGTTTTGCATTCCAGATTGATACAGGGAATCCCCTGATCATTTGCCTGTCTTATGTATTGTTCACCCACCGTATAGTTAGGAACAATGAGCATTTTCTTTTTAAATGGATTATCTTTGATAAACTGGTTAAAAGTTAAAGCTGATTTCACGGACATTTCCTCCAACTCAATTTTATGATATGGATTAGTTTTTTGTTTCTCAATTCTGTATCAGTGAACAATTGTCCACTGATGCACTCTAAAGCTGTTCTATTCCAAATTAATCGTTTTCATATAGGTCTTTGATCCTTCTTACCCGTTTCAACAGTTCCTCTCGAACCTGAACCGGCGAAACAACCTTGACATTTTCTCCATATTGCAAAAGCCAGAAATATAGACCATCACCTTCATTGACAGCAACTCTGACATCATACTCATCCGAGCCATTTTGTTTAAACTCGATGTTTTCGCCAAAATAGTCGATCAGTTCATCGACCATGTTTGGTTTCACTCTTAAAACTACGTGTATCTTCTCACCACCAAAATTATAAAGACTTTTGGCAACATATTCTTCGATTTTGCTGGATGGGTTATCACCGACCACTTCTTTGGCTGGTTTTACCGGCATATCAGTAATGGAAAAATTGACAATCCGATCGAGTCGATAGAAGGATAAATTATCATACTTATCATAATTCCCAATCAGATAATAGCGGTCGCCACGCCATTTCAAGGAATAGGGATTGACCAGATATTCTTTTCCATCAAACCTGACCTGTCGTTCTAGATTTGTATCCGTATATTCATATTGGAACCTTACTTTCCGTCCTTTTCGAATGGCGATCAACAACATATCAATGTGTTCTGCCACCTTTAGTTTATTGGTTTTGACATAGGATTTTACCGGCGTTACATTTTGCAGAACTTTTCTGCTTTCTGAACTGGCCAGCAGTCTCAACCGTTTGGCCAGGGATTCCGATTTTTTCTCAGTTAAAAACCGGGCCTGCCAGACTGCGTCAATGAGGATTTTCAGCTCCCAATCCTCAAAACTCCGACTACACATGTAATAGCCTTTGCGGTTATCATCGTATTTTTCTATTTCGTATCCATAATCGCTTTCATTATTGTAATATTCTATTAATGTATTAATATCACGACACACTGACTTGCGCTCCGCTTCAATCCCATAGGATTGGAGTTTTTCGCAAATTTCGTTGGCTGTCAGCGGATGATTTTCATCCGTATCTTTCAGAATATCCAGGACCCGCAAGAGTTTCATTTTTGTCTTTTCCAATTTAAAACCTCCCAATAGATTTTCTTAGAGCATTATAACAAAACACCCATGACTAAATTGGTATTACTGGCTTGTGTTTTTCAGGTTTTGATTTTTTCCATTTCACTACTCCACCCCCTTTAAGATAACTTCATTGGCAATGTATTGATTGCCCACAAAGGCAAATTAAGCAGCCAATCTTCCTGCTGATAATCGGTCATGGCAGTACGAATTGATATTTTGGGACTGAATTTTTCATGATAGGTTCTCAGGCTTTTAGCTTTCAAATTGGTCTCAGCCTTGACCTCAATGGGAAACACATCGCTGCCATTATCAACAAGAAAATCAATTTCAGCACTTCCTCGATCATTTGTCCAGTAATAGGTTTCAATGCCCGCTAACGTCTTTAACTGCTGTAGCACATATTGCTCTGTCAACGCACCTTTAAACTCTTTGAACAGTTCGTTGCCGTCAAGCAGAACGCTTTGATTCAGTCTGACCATACAGGATAGTAAACCAACGTCCAATATGAACAGTTTGAATGCCTTTAAATCTTCATATGCCTTTAATGGCAGTCCTGGTGTTGTTACCCGTTGTACTTTGTGAACAAGACCGCAATCGGTCAGCCAGAGCATCGCCATTTCATAGTCTTTCGCCCGTGCCCCTTCCTTGATCAGACCGTAGATAAACTTTTTGTTTTCCTTAGTGAGCTGGGAAGGAATACTGTTCCATAACATCCGAATACGTGGGATCACTTCATTTGGCGCATGCTTCGAAAAATCTTGCTCATAGGCGGTCAGGATTCGCTGCTGTATCTCTCTTGCCTCATTAAAATCCTGATGATCAGCAAAATTGACAACGACTTCCGGCATCCCACCAATAAAATAGTAATATTTAAGCAAATCGATGTATTCCTGTTTAAATGTGTTTGCCAATTGATAATCGCCTTTTTCGATGAGTTCGACAAATTGTTCTTTTCTCATGGCTTTCATAAATTCTGTAAATGACAAAGGGTAGAGGTCAAGAAATTCTACCTTGCCGACCGGAAATGATGTCCCCTGGTGCAAAGCAACCCCCAGCAATGAACCGGCACAGATAATTTGATATTCCGGTGCATTTTCATTAAAATACTTTAAGGCTGTCATCGCCTTGGGTACCTCTTGTATTTCATCAAAAATAAGCAGGGTGTTTTCGGGATTGATCTTATTGCCTGAGTAAAGTTCCAGTCCTGTGATTATCCGTTCAATTTTCATATTAGCTGCAAACAATTCCTGCATCTGCTGATTATTATCAAAATTGATATAAACAACGTGACGATAATTTTTCTGTCCAAAGTTTTTCATCAGCCAGGTTTTACCGACCTGCCTGGCTCCTCGAATTATCAGGGGTTTTTTGTTTTTCTTAAGCTTCCATTTATGGAGCTTCTCCGTTGCTATTCGTTCCATTTTCATCACCTCATAATGGTATTTTAATCCATTATAACATATATTACGATGAATGTTTGTTGTTTCATTACATTATTTACGACGAATAATCGTAATATTGTGCGAGAATTATAAAATCTGGCAACCGCCGACCCTATCCGTCATCTAAAACCCAAAATCATTGGCAAAAGCCAGATCCATGGCTACCCCATGCCGAAGCACTTCCAAACCATTTTTTTCATCAATGGCCACCAGATAATATTGTTTTGATTTGTCATATTGTTTGTTTTTAAAGGCGAACTGCAAACGGAAAATCCGCTGTTGGGCTTTGTCATCTCTATTATCCGCGATATAACTCTGTTGGTTGGAGATTTTCTCATTGTCTTCCGAGATAAAAAAGATCCGGTAACTGGTGATGCTAATGCCGTCCCCCACCGGTTCCGTCTGCATGAAATCCAGAAAAACGATCAGGTTGGTGATCTTCTGAACCATGCTCACCAGCATAATCTGAGCAGGTCGGGTTTCGATCCGGCCTTTTTCGGTTTTAACATCAATAACCGGGATGATCATTTCCTGGGGAGACGATCCGCCATGGACAAAATTCTGGCCACCGCCAGCCACCTTAAAGACGTTGGAGCTCACCGGGAAGGACACGGTTTTGGTGTCGTCGTTACCCAGGATCTTCCCCATCGGCATCGAAGCAATGCCATCCCCGAATAGCGCCTGCTGATGGATGATAAAACGACGATTGACAAAGGCATCCTTACTGGCACCATTACCGATCTTGTCGCTTTCCTGAAGCTTATCCCGTTTGTAGATAAATCCGTGATCGGCGGTAACCATAAAATGCGTGGTGTTGGCATTTGAGGTCAAACGCTTGATCAGCCCGTGAATTTCGTTGATGGCTTCTTCACAAGCGGTAAAGACCTCATTTTCGGTGTTTTGCTTGTCGCCCCGGGCATCAATCTGGTTATGATAGATATAAACCACATCCATGCCGGTAAAGACATCCCGAAGCTCGGCCTTTTTCATGGCTCTAATCTCATCAAACTGAACGCACCGGCTGTTAGTAACATCGCTTTTTAGAATCGCTTCCCGCTGTTTCAGATCATCGGCGGTGCACCCATCTACTTGTACCTTATAATCAGCGGAGATGGTCAGCGTCTTGTGGGGAAGCAAAGCCGCCATTCCCAGCCGGGTATAGGAGGGTAATACCCCTAACATGCCCGACAACCTGGCGGTACACTTTTTATCATCCTGAAGTTTTAAAAACAGTTCATGACCCACCTCATAGCGCAGGGCATCCGAGATGATCACCACCAGCTTATCCTTGATCGGTCTGATTAGCTGTTCGTAAAACCGGCGCTGCAGCGGCAAAGCCGCTGGCATGCCTTCACTGACCAGGGCGTCATTCCAGCCGGTTATGACCTTTGCCAGGTATTCGTTGGTATAGATGTTCTCAACCAGATCCCGCAGCTTCTCAAAACCGGCAGTCTCACTGAGCTGATCAAAATAGTAATAGAATTTCCGGTAATGACCATCAATCCGGTAATCGGCCTCCAGATACTGATCGACGACGCTTTTAAAGTTGTTTTGACACTGATAGTTGGCGCTCAGAATCAGATAATAGGAATGGTTAAGGAGTCCATAGGTGGTGTTAAAGATCTCAGCAAAATGTTTTTTCTGGCGTTCTTCGCAAATCGCCGGAATGGTGAGATCTGAAAGCTTTGCCCCGGTATCTTCAGCTAGCAGTCGCTCCATCACCCAGGCAATGATAACCCAATCGATGACGGCAAAGGTATCGCAGGTCATTAAAACCCCGGGATCATAACCCTTAAATACGGCACCGGCATTGAGACCTCTGGCCACATAGGCCGACAGATCATCATACTTCTGACGATAGAGGACGTTGTTAATCAGGCTGTCCAAAAAAGCGATAATGTTTCCGGATTTATAGCTCACAAAGCTTTTTAAGCCTTCCGGCAGATCAGCCTGGAGATATCGGGCGGTATAGGTAACAAATAGGGTCACGACCAGTTTTTCGAGATTGGGGGTGACATCGTTGTAACCAAAGTGTTCCTCGCAAAGCCCCCAGAACGGTGTAAGCAGATCGTACTTTTCAAACTCGCCCAGCATCTTATTTTGATCAAAGCGGTTGTCATCAGAACTATTTTCTTCAAAACTATTTTCTGAAACGCCTTCATCCATTAAAACAACCCGCACCACCTCTTCAAAGGAAGCAGTCCGGGTTTTACAGAGCACACTCATCAATGCCACTTCAATGGTTTCCCGGGTAAAGTTCTCAATCTCAAGATCATAAAACCGCTGGGTCCGTTCCCGGGCCGAAAAGAATTTGATATATTTCTGGATCACCGGTTTATACTTTTCATCAATACCCAGATCGACGGTCAGCAGGGACACCCGGTCGGCATGAAAAATCTTCGAATAACGGATGGTATCCTCCAGATGATTATCCCGCACCGGAGGCCGGGGAAAAGGTGCGTAAACCAGATAGCTAGTGACCGTATCCACCCGCTCCAGAAAGTATTTGGTCTGAAACTGATTATCCGGCGCCAGCCGATACAACTTGGCACCGGCAAGCTCCAGTGACTCGATTTCAGTCGCAAAATCCCCATGATCATCATACCAGAAAACCAATTTCCGGTTTTCGCCGGAAAACTCGGCATTAAGTTTGTCAGTGATTTGTTTTAAGTTCAGTTCTGCCATGTGGTGTCCTCCATCATAAATTTGTTCCTTATTTGTTCGCTATTCTTTCCTTAATCCACATTATAATCACACACCTGATTTGTTTGGTTTGTTTGGTTTGTCGTGTATTATGTCAATAAATCCCGAATCGTTTTAATGATCTGATCGAATTCAATATTTTTTGCATATGAATATTTATTGCTGTAGTCATTCCAGATTTTACGGAGTTCCTGACTTTTTGAAATACTATCCAGATAAGCAACGTGGTTATCTAAATACCTGGTGCTGTCTCGTTCTTCCGCTTTTTTCCTGATTGCGATTTCGAGTTCATCCCGATCCAACACGGAGTTGTTGAGCTTAATCAGAATATAAAGGTCATAATAGTCTCTAGCTCTGGTATTGGAGATATTTCTTACCAATATTGATTCAATTTTTTCCGCCAGTATGGTGTTTAGATTGTATGCTTTAACGCTGATTTCTCGTTCTTCAAACATTAATTTGTAGGCATAATCCACTTCACCTGGAATGATCATATCTCCTGTGGTGATATCAATTTTTAAATTAACTTTAATTGTAAAAAAGATTGCCTCAAGACTGACTCGAAAATCATCATATTCCGAAATATCGTGAATACTTTTAATTCCTTTAATGTTAAAATTTACATGATCCTCAAGATCGATTGATATGATTTCTGATAGTATCTTATGAATTCCCGGTTGATCGATGGAAATGCCTTTAATTGTGGTATCCATGTCCATCGTACTTCTCATGTCAATCCCAATCATTGCGGCAATTAAAAAACCGCCTTTTAAAATAATGTTATCCCGATAGTTGGATATGGCAATTCTTTCCAGCAGGCGCTCCATCATGAAACTCTGAAGTAAGGTGTTTGCAATCACACCATCTCTTTTGGCACGATTGTTAATCCAATCTTTCAGTTGTCTGGGGCTATTGATGGTCATGCTAACACCTCCATGTATTGATGTACCAGGGATGAAATCTTAAAAACATCGGCATACGACTGAAGTTTAATAAAATCTCTCTCCGGATCACGCATGTACTGCCGGACTGCCGTTAAAACAAGATCGGTATCCAGCTTATCCTTTTTTTTCAGGCAATCGCAGATGGTTCGCTCTTTATCATAAACTGCAATCGTATGACCATATGGCGACTGCACATTCATTTTCCCAATTTCGTGAAATTCTTTTTTCATATAAAAAAATTGATAATGATCGTCCATTTTCAACAACCGGGTGTTATAACCTGTAGGAATGGTCATCATCAGTTTCAACGGCGATCGATCGCATAAATCATGGAGAAATAATGCCGTTTCGTGAGAAAAGATCCCTTTTTTACAGCGATACTGCATGATAAAATAATCATCCACCATTTGGTCTGCATCAATATAAATGCCTTTGTTGATTCGCTCAATTTTTCCATCTTGCTCTAATCGGCGGAAGACCTTATTATCAATTCCTCGCTCTGCAAATTGTTTCGTCTCAATCACGCCGTTATTCTTTTTTAGCGCGTCCAGAATCATTTCTTTATCCGTCATGCGATCACCTCTTGTCTTTATCGTTCGTATATATTATATTTTATACGAACGATAAAGACAAGTTTAAATTGTTCTTTCTTAATCTAACACCAATATTTCTAATGTAACCTTTCATCTGTTATATTAGAAATATTGGTGTTAACATAAAATCTAGATTTACCCAGTGCTCTTGTTTTTTAATTTCAGTTCTGTCACGTATCATCAAGACTTGAAAAACCACGTATTCTCTTCCTCAAGCTCTTCAACCAATAGTTCCCAATGACCGGTTTGGCTACTTCCCACCCGCTTAATGAAGCCATTCTTTTTCAGCTTGTTAAAATAATACTTCACACGATCAACATTCCATCCTAATTGTTCTGCAATTTGCTTTTGCGACAATGATGGGTTGCTTCGGATCTGTTTCAATAAAGATAGCTCGTTCCGTAAATGACACTTGAGTATCTTGGGTAGTAGCTTGGGTGGTCTTCTCTCCCGGCCAAAACGTCACCCACTGTTTTGTACATGTTCAATCATTTTTTGCTTTAATATAAGCCGTACCAGGTCCAGCTCCCACCTTTTCGATATCACCATTTTTTACTAACGCGGACAGCGTCCTTTCGACGGTAACCTTACTGATGTCGGGACATACTTCCATGATCTCTCTTTTAGAAATTTTCCCAATTTTGCCGTCGATGACCATTTTTATCCGTTCAGGTTTTGACAGCGTTCGAACTCTTAAATGTTCAACTCGCCGTTCAAATTCCAAATAGACTTTAAGTAAAATCCCAAGATAGTACTTCACAAAGGGTTCATAGTTATTTTTATTTTCGTGCCAATCATATGAACTGTCCTGCAAGGCCTCATAATAGGTTTCTTTTGTCTTTTCGATGAGCATCTCAATACTGATATACTTCCCAGCAATATAACCATTTTTATATAATAAAAGCACGGTTAATAATCTACTCATCCGCCCATTGCCATCATTAAACGGATGAATACATAAAAAGTCTAGTACAAACATCGGTATCAAGAGCAGTGGATCGTAAGTGCCCTGGAGCAATGCCGTTCTTAATGACTGGCATAACTGATCAATCGCTTCTTTTGTGTCATAGGCGGATACCGGTTTAAAACGAATGCTCTGTTTTCCTTCTTCATTCACTTTGGCAATCATATTATCAGCATTCTTGAAACTCCCGCCAACCGAAGCATTAGAAAATGAATATAAATCCCGATGCAACTGTAAAATAATATTAGGGGTAACCTCAATATAGTCATAGCTTTCATGAATTGTCGACAGAACATCCCGGTAACCGACAATTTCCTGTTCGGATCGATTCTTTGGTTCTGCCTTGTCTTTGACCAGTTCCTTAAGCCGTTTATCGGTCGTAAAAATTCCTTCAATCCGATTGGAAGCGCCGGTGCTCTGAACTCTGGCAACTTCCAATAAAGTATTTAATACATCGGGGTTTGCCTCAATAAACAAGGATTGCCGGCCTTTATGCTCATGTATCTGCGTCAATAATCCAACAATTTCCGGAGTCAATAACACCTTCGGTTGATTCTGAAAGTCATAGTTTTTCATCGTATTACAGCCTATCTCCTTCATTTTAATTTTATCTACGTCATTATAGCATGAAATGATGGAGATTCCGAATCTGTTTCAAAAAGATATCTGGTTCTGTAAGTGACATTTGGGTAGTAGCTTGGGTAGCTTGGGTAGTGGCTTAGTAGCTTGGGTGGTCATCACTCCCGGCCGAAACTGTCACCCGGAAATTTCCGCCCATTTCTTTCAGTTACGGTTCCGGTAAACCAGCTTCCTTGCAGGCACTGATCATTTTCGGGATACCACTTCCCCATTGCTCAATAATCTTCATTACTACCGGATTCGGTTGTAAGCAGTTCTTCCATTGGTTCATTTATCCCTTCATTGTATCGTTTTTCCCATTTAGCGTTTCACTTAGTTTCAAGCTCTGTTCCAAAAACCTGTCAGGGAAAGCTTCCTGGAAAGGACAGATTCGACTGATCACAACCGTTGATCCATATGAGCTGACCGTGACCGCCCGCAACAGCTCTTTTCATATCATTTGCGGCACCTATACCCACGGCCACTTTTTATGCATCCCGGATCTGGGGGTATCGACCCCACTTGCCGCTTTAAACGATACCTTCTGGAATATGGAACAGCTGACCATCGACAATCCGGATTTATCAGAACCCGATGCCATCAGCAACATCTGTGCTTTAAAAGCCCTTAAACTCCATCTCGTCATCTGATTAAAAGCAGGGAAACCTGCTTTTAATCAGATCTTTTAATTTGCTCCGTTAATATCGCTGTTTATTTAAACTGCCGAATCAGGTGTCAATAATGTACCTTGATAACCTTGTTTCCCGCTATTTTGGTTAAAATAAAATGCCGGATGGTGGTGCTTATAATTTGACGGGCAACAATATTCATAGTATTTTATACAATTTTGCACTAGTCAGAACATGTTTCTTCGCAGTTCTATTCCTTCAGGCTCGCTGAGTCCCTGCTCGTAGAGCTTGAACATATCTGCAGAAATGTAGATCATCCGATCTGCTTCGACAACAGATACACTCACCATCTTTTCCTGCCCGTTCCTTAATTGAGGAATGAACATGCCAACGCATGGTTTGCTAATGTGGTCTTTAAGTTTCCCATCATATGGCACCAGATAGCACCACCCATTCATCGCTCCCTTAACAGGAAGATCGATGGCAGCCTTCCACAGCTTTTCTGGAATCAAGGTCTCATCCAGATCGTAGGAATCAACATATTCCGGTTGTTTCGACACCAACTGCTTTTGTTCTGAATGTTGTTTTTCCTCAGCAATTCTTGGCTGGTGGGTACTATCAACGATAACCGATTTTACAGCTTTATGTACCTGAACATCTACTGCTGCATCTTCTGTTCTAACCTCGTATATCTGTTCAGGCAAGCCATAGACATTTACACTCTGATGGCTAGTAGAAAATGCATTGTTTTCAAGATAGTGCGAGTCCCCAAACATAAGATCTTCTAAGACTGGTGACTTAAATTCATTCCACGCATCAGTACTGCGAGCTAAATTCTCGACTCGTTTCACCAGTCGCAGATTTCCAATGTTTTCAGTGTTATCATCCGGCATAACAATGAACAAAAAGTCTCTTGCACGGCTAATTGAAACATTGATGATGTTCTTTTTATTTAGGAACATTTGCTCAGATGATGATATTGTAGGCGGCGTATTAAATACCGCAAAAATGATATCACACTCATCTCCCTGGAATCCGTGGATTGTATCAACCTGAACATCAACTTCCTGCGGTAATCTTTCAGCAGCTAGAAGTTTATCGATCATATCTGCCTGTGCCCTGTATGGAGCTATGATGCCTATCTTGTATAATTCTCCTGGATTGTTTCTTGCTATTTCTTTTGACAGATAGCACACATATTCATATGTAAATAGTGCAGAGTATACCTGATAGGAACTGCTATGCTGTAATCTCTTGCAGCGGTAAATACTTTCGTACTTACTAACCGGGTACTTAATGATATTGAGTGTTTCTACCCCCAGGTCATCACCCACATTTAATGGTCGCTGACTGGACGTGTCTCGGTAATGCTTCAGGATGCCTCCGTAAGCAAAATTGCTGAACACACCTCCAATATCTGGTATGCTTCGATACTGTGTTGTCAGTAGCTTAACCTCATATGGATATGGCTTAGTCTCTGGTCTTGTAAAAGAGTTCAATTCGACCATCTTATAAATGTTTTCATCTTTCCATCGTTCCACTGAGGTAATCGGTTCAATCTGGAATGGATCACCTGCGATGATAAATTTTCTAGGAGTTTTTTTATAAAGCGGGAAGATGATATTCGCTAGCGGAATCATCGATGCCTCATCAATAACAATGAAGTCCCAATTTATTCCATGAAGGAAAATCCTAGCTCCCTGCGGCATGAAGAAGTCATAAGGGAATCTCGCCATGGTCGCAACAGTAACATTTTTGGACAGTGTCCTAATATCGAAGGTTTTTTCCCTAAATACAGCACTCTGCTCAATTTCCTCGTCACCTGTTGCTCCAAAGCGAACGAGCCATTCCGCATAGGACTGGTCCTCACTGGACACTTCCATGATTCTTCTAACAAGAACATCCGCAGCCTTGTTAGTCGGAGCAAGAACTAATACTTTACATTCTGTGTTCTTCTCCATTAAAGGAATGAGCACATTCTTGGCAAGATATGTTGTTTTTCCTGTTCCAGGCGGCCCAAAGATGAACTCAATATTTTCGCACAGTTTGTCCTTCATATTGAAGTCATCATCATATCCTAGCTCTGCAAATTGCTTTCGAAGTTCCTCCAAAAGGAAGGACGGACTTTGTGCGTTTATTGTTGCTTCCTGAACCGCATTAAGATCTATTCCGTCAATCGCATTACTATCCTTGATCTTTACACGTAATGTATATGATTTGATATTCGCGACCTCAATAGCCACCGTCTTAGTTTTATCGCCAATATGCAAAACCAGGAGTATGTCTGCTAATTCTTCCATGAACTGAGGAATATATCTGTTCGGATTTTTTAGAACAAGCGTCCTCTTCGTTCCAGGTTCTCTTTCCACCTTTGCAAAACTGATAGAAACTTCTCGGCTATTCTGGTTCGCTTCACCGCTATTAATGCTCTCCATTTCTAAAAGAGCCTTAAACCATCCATAAGAATACGGGGTGGAATTTTCTATTTTATTATCCAGTTCCTCAAGATAAGTGATTTTGTCAATTTCTGCTGCACTTTTCTGCTTTGCTCGCTCAATCTTTTGCTTATAGTTGACGGTTGCTGGAGTGTATTCGTCCTGGTCAACGTCTTGAATTTCCTCCAGCTCAGTATCTTCAGCTTGGTCTTTCCTCTTATTCTTCGCTTTTGTTTTCTTAGCAATATCGCGTAACACATTCAACGAAGGGTCAAGTGGTTGGTCAGAATTCTCATCCTCGTAATGTGAAACAGGCTGGTGATTGCTAGGATGCGTTACACTGCTAGAGTCTTCGCTCTCCTTATCTAGCTGACTCCAGAACTCAGCGTCTGCTTTTTTAGCCTCCTGCTGTCTTCTAAACGCCTCATAAGCCTCTTTCTCTTCAATTGGAATGGCGAATAGGCCTTCTGTTTCAAGCTCCTTGTTTCGAGTGTTGATTTTTTCCGAAGAACTTCGTTTCAGACCAATCTTATCCGCAATATCAGCGGTCATGATTTTTCGATATTCAACAGCTAACTCATCTGAGGTAACTTCTGATGGTCTGACCAAATTTCCTTTTTTATCATACATCCACGCTTTCAATGCAAGGGATGCTCCAAATACTGAATAACACTCGTCAAAACCATGTGTGGCCGCTGCTGGACTGAAATCCTGTCTTGATGACCATTCCACCCAGTCTTTTATTTGCATGTCAAATTCTTTAGCAAGTCTCAAAATAATTACTGATTTCTCGATGCTCATCAGCGCTTCAAGAATAGAATCAAAATACGCCAACTGATTCAACGGGTAGAATTTTCTGTTATTTGCGCGCCCTACCAAAGGTCGTAAATGTACATCCCAGCTTATCCCACTTAAACCATTCGCCCTAAAGAATTTTGATCTATCACCTCTGTCAAAAGTGAGTCCATCCGTTCTGCATCCCAGCTTTTTTAGCTCCTGTACATTGAATGCGTCAAAATACCGGCTATCAGTCAATTCGATATCAACGTCCTTGCATAAGACATATAAATCGAAGGAACCATTTGTTCTCTCCCATCTTCCTGATAACGCTTCCCTCGGTAGTATCTTTCGCTTCTCCCCACTTCTTTGGTTCTCAACGATTATGATTCGTTGATCTGCAATCTCATCAGATGGTATTTTTTTATCCTCAACGGCTATGAGAATTTTTCGAAGAAGTCGAACTTGCTCTGAAAAATCAACCTCTTCATCCGATGCCAGAACATGTATCGCATTCTTAGCGTCATTTAATTCCGTTGAGTACTCTTTCAGTTTAAAAATCTCTTTGTAGAGATACTCTACCTTTTTATCTTCGAGCAGCTTTTCCTCTAGTGTTCCATTGTTTAGATAGATTTGTGCTGCGTCCTCTAACGTACAGTGCCTGCCTTCTTTAGTTCTTACTAGCGGAAGGTTATCCAAATGGTCATAACTAGCGGAAAATCCATAATAGTTATGAGTAATGAGTAAATCGACGTAATTGATGAACCACTGGGTTGTTTTCTCCTTATAGAAATCTGGAGTTAGTGAATTAACGATGTCCCAGATTACCATCTTGCGGCATTTAAAACTCGTATACACAAAATAAAAGAAATCGCTATTATGGTCCACATGGCAAAAATGTGCTTCATTCTTCGTTCCAAAGAAAACGGAAAGCCATTTAATTCCAAATAAATCCACTACTTTTTTACAGTCCTCAACTTTCTCCGAAGTAAATAATACCGACTGAAGACTTCTATAAGATTGATTGCTGCAAGGAATAATTGCCCTTCTACCTCGTAATAGCTTGATATATTCATCTTTAAAACTTTTAAAGATTATCTCATTACCGAAGCCATCTTCTCGGTCGCTAAAGAACATACGCTCAATTAAATCAACCGATAATTGTTCTTCCTTAGCTAAAACAATCATACTATCGGCTACCAGAATACCTATGTTTTTCATTAAATCATCGTTAGCTACATTATTCAGCGCAATAGTATCCCGGCTAGATTTGGTTATAAATGGTGCATGAATCAGAAATTCGCAGTTTGAAGAAATTCTAGTAGGAAAGAAAACAAAATAAAAATCATCGTGATCACAGTAATAATCATCGCTCAGCGCACAGACTTCATCGTCCACTTCCAGGTATGCAATCATAACTGTTTGATTGTTAACTTCTACAATTTCGCCTTCATCATCTGTATCCAGTAGTGTTATGCCGGTCTTTTTGAGCAAGTAATAATAAGAGTAAATGTTTTCATCGTCCTCATACTCGTCCTCCTCATCATCTGAATGCTCAATTTCCGTTGGCATCTTTGTAATTCTGATATGTTCAGAAAAAGAGTCATCCAAAAACTGGCTACTATTAAGTAGCGTCTTCTCAATTGTGTTTTTTTCTTCACCAACGACTGTATTGATTTTCTTTACATTTTGTAAAAACAGAATTGCTTCTTCGTGCAAACTATCCAGTTTTTTGTAGATTCGGTCCCTTGCAATTTTTTTCGTTTTCTTCGCGTTAAATGGGAGAATGAAAGTTGTTTTTCCCTTTCGATTTGTAGTACTGTTCTTGATTCTCTTAGGAAGAACCAATTCCCTAATTTCAAACGCATAATCACCAGAAAAGACCTGTGGTGATTCTGTGTATACAAAAACCGATTTGAAACCAATGCCAAATTTCCCAATTTTCGTATAATCATCACTTTTCGTTCCCCTGCTGATGCTACAGATACCCTCTAAATTCTTTTCTGTGAAAGCCTTACCATCATGTGAAACAATCAGTCTGTCTTCACGTAGGTCAAAAGTGATTTCAGTCGCCTCCGCATCATCTGCATTCTGAAGCATTTCATACACAAAGTGTGCTTCATCACTATAGTTATCTACAATAATTTTCTTTACGCCTTTGAAATTTTCATTTCCAACAAAAGCTTCATTTGATTCGTAGATTTTTTCTATTGTATCCATCCTATTTCACCGCCATACATAAACTTTGACTACAAACCCCCTCGAATTCGATATTTACAATTATATCTCCATTCCGCTCTTAGAGAATTTGTTCTTTAAAAACTGCCATGTTTTCTTCTAAAATCTGCAACCGTTTCGTCCCGCTACAGTTCAGCCTTCTTAGTTTTATAATCCTAAATCACTTTTTGATAAATTTTCATCCCGTAATTCATTTAGTTTTATTCTAATCTTCCTTTTGTAAGTCTTTTCTTCGGTGTCCTTAACAAAAGCCCAAAGAATGAGCGGATCTGCAAATCCTTTTTCCAATAATATTTTTTTTATTTTGGGGCTGGGCAATGTTATTACACCAACATCTAGACTTGGTACTTTTTTATTTAAATTCTGACAAATATAAATAATCTCAGTTCTTTGAAATAAATATTTTTTAAAGAAACCTATTTCTTTTATTATTATAGGCCGGTCTTTTCCGTTATGGATTTCAAATTGAAAATGCAAAAATTTCTGATCTCGAATAACCAAAACTGGTTTCTTTTTAAATCCCTTAATTATCTCATCAAAGACAGACCTCAAAACAGCTAAAACTGATGACAGTATTTCTAACACGATACGCACCTTTCAATTAAAAAACTGGTTACTTCTGATTTTCCCAAAAAAATCTATTTGTTAATGTAACTTGTCTTTAAATACTTGCACCAACTTCTTCCACTTCAGCGGTCTCTAAAAATTCCCCAATGCTGATCATTTGTTTACTATATAACCCATAACCCATGTAGCATGATTGAGCAATTTTTATCGAATAGTTTTTTGCAACATCCGGATATAATCTCAAAGCTTCAGTTAATTCCCTTTTCAAAACGGTGGAAGCTGGTTTATGATTTGCTGGTAATAGCAGGTATTCCGGTTTTTGCTTTTCCATGTCAATTTGAATGTGTTTATTTATCCCTTTTACTAATCCCAATTCATACAATTGGTTAAACTGCGTTTCGGCTTCCTGAGCCAACATGGTAAGTTTTCCATTTTTAGCAAACAGATCCATATCTTTGAAATGTTTAATGATTCCTGCATCCCCAGTCATTGAACCATCCCCATATTTCATTTCCATAATGGCAAGGGTTGTCACCTTGCCATTTTTTCTAGCTGATCCAGTTGAAGGCCATTTTACGCCAATCAAATCAAAGCGACTGCCATTCTCTGTATTGGCGTATTCAATGTCCGCAACAAAATAATCTGTATCATTGGATGTTCCCTTTGGTGTAGTTGTTGTCATATTAATGTTATTATCCCGCATCACATGTTGCTGGAATTCCCGTTCGTATTGTCTTTTGTTGTCATGAAACCAAAGATCCATTTCCTGTTTCAATAACGGGAATGCCTTAATATAATCAACAATACTGCTTAATCCCTGCAATTGTGCCATTGAAATATACTGCGGGGGCTGATGGTTCAGGTACTTGTCATTAAAAATATATTTATAACCCTTCCCGTTTGTTTCAACACGCAATAAATTGCACCCTCGATAGTAAACATTAATATAGTTATCTCTGATGGCAAGACACAGGGTATCATCCTTAATCACCTGTTGAAGCAATACACTCAAATCCCCTGTTTTTAAATCATTAATAAACAATTCTGTTAAACCACGCATATTTTCCTCCCCTGAAATATTTTCATTATCTGAATCGAAATAACTTCTGTTTCTAACAAAATATAATCCTAAATTTTCGCCAACACGGCTAGCTTTCGGCCTTCCACATCCGTCTGCACTTTCTCATAATTCACCTTAACCCCATCATCCAGATCCAGTTCGATTCGGGCCAGGGCCAGATGAGCAATTTTTTCGTCGTATTCTTTTGTTTCTTTGAGCTGTTTGATGAGCTTTTCTTTGCGTTTCGTGGCCGCCGAGACGTCCCGGGGATTGGTGCTGTTATCAATGGTTTCCTGCATCCGGGCCATTTCACTTTCGTAGACCTTTTGCATCCGGTGAAGGTAATCGATTCGGAGGTTGCCGATGGTGTCGGTATTGTAACGGTGGAGATAGATCAGGCCTTTAAAACCGTTTTCCTTACCGCTGTCAAAGAGCCAGTAGATCGGCCGTTTCTGATAAACCTTGCAATGGTCTTTGAAAAAGTCTTTTAGGAAATAAGTGCGGATGATTTCCCGAGAGGTATTGCCTTTGTTGCCCAGGGCATTGGCAATGAAATCCAGATTTTCTTCCAGCGACGCTTCGCCATAAACCTTTTTGACAAAAGCCACGAAGAGACCGACCACATCATCTTCAAAATATTCTTCATCGGTGATGGGCAGGACGTTATCTTGATCCGGGATAAAGGTCTGATATTTTCCGCTGACCCAGTCCCCACCGGCATAGGCCAGGCCTTCGGTATCCAGGCTGTAACGGCCGAACATGCAACCGACAGCGTAGGAAATAAAGGAACGGATCTCCCGGCTAAGATCGGCCCTACGGATGGTGACATCCTTGTCGGCCACTTCCGGAATGAGTTCATCCTGGAGGCCGTAGATGTCGATAAAGATGCGGTTGAGTTCTTCCTCGTTTTGTTTGAGCTGGGTGAATTGAAGTTCGGTAAAATCCTGCCAGCGTTCAAAGGCGGTCTCGATTCCACCGTTGCCTAAAATGATTTCAGTATCAACCAGATGGCCGTTTTCATCCTGCTCATAGGAACGAATCACTCCCAGATCGGTATCGGAGCGGAAGGCGACTAAGGGATGGGTTTTGAAATCCCAGGAGGTTTCGAAGGAATCCCAGTCGGATTTCGAGATCATGATATTTTGATTAACTAGTCTGTCAGTCTCTGTTTTATAATTCTTGGATAATATTATCGGTAATGATTTAATGTCTTTTGCTTGATAATTTAATGTTGGATTAGTTGCCCTTAGTATTTCAAATGCTATATTCGAGCATAGAAAGCCTAATATATATAGCATATCATCTTTATTTGGAAACAATGAGGAACCTGCTACATCGAATATAGAACCTTCTTCTGAATATCTAACTCCAAACTTTGACGAGCTAATAAACGACCAAGTTATAGATTCCTTAAAGTAGAATTCCCTGCTCTTTAACCGACCACCCGAACTAGTTTTATTTAATTCAGCATGAAACTCCTCTAACTCAGCACCATTATTAAAGTAATTTATGACATAGTCTTTATTACCATACCAACGTCTAAATTCACCACCTTTATTATAAGCGAACCACTTTTTCATTGAACCAATTGCATCGTAGCCATTTTTGCAATTGAAAGAACACTTATTAATATCAGTTTCATACCACAATCTTAAAAAGCGATTGTTATCAGAAGTTGTCATTCCTTGTCTAACATCATATAAATTCTCAATCAATGGATTTTTAAATGTTTTTATAAACTTCTCACTCACCCAATAAGCAATTGGCATCCCCGGTATTTTCGAAAAATTATCCTGATTCGCGGTATGTAAGTCTTTTTTCTCAAGAAAAGCCAATTCCTTCCCCCGCTGACTGCCATAATCAACCAATCTGGCATAGGTTCCCAAATAATTCTTCAAATGATCGTTCATCTGTATAAAGGCGGTGGTCTGCACTACTTCCCCGCCAATTTCTTCAAAGGCGCGCGGCCCTAGATGAGCCATATTCACAAGGTTTTTCTCAATCAGTTTTGCTCTCAACTTTTCATAACTGGACAAAAACATCCAGGCGTGCTGGGTAATCATTGCCTGAAACCCATTATCACCGGTCATCTGTCCACATTGTTCCATAAATACCGCGAACAAATCACTTTTACTATCCGGATACTGCTTCTTTACAAAATCCGAAAGCTTTGTCCCCATACCACTACTGCCCATATAGGGCGGATTGGTCACCACCACCTCATATTTTCGTGCCAGCACTTCCCCCAGTTCAATGAGTCCTTTGAATCGTTCAATGGTCGCCTCTACGCCAATACTATCCATGTTAATCTGACCCCGAGTAATGGACGAATCTGCATAAGATCTCAGCAACTCCCAATTCAGATCTTCCATCTTTAAAATTGAGCCATATTCATTGGCATCAACAAAGGTTTGCAGGAGTTTTTCGATCTGAGCTACTGCCACTTCTCGTTCTTCTTTATCGAAACCGGTGTCTAAGGCATATAAATGGGTTCGGTTTAAGCCATTGCTTTCAACAAAAGCATAGACCTTTGGCCGGGTTTCACCATTTAAAATCCGACGGTTATATTGTCTCGCCTTCATCATCAAGGCAAAATAAGCCAGCTGATAGGCTCGGTTATCAATGTCCAGGCCGATGAGGTTATTTTCCAGAATACTTTTCGCGGCATCGCGCTGGCTGTAGCCCATGCTTTCATAGATGGCCATCAGTACATCAAAGGCATAAACGAGTATATGGCCACTGCCCATACAGGGGTCAATGATTTTAATCTCTTCGGGGCGGATGTTTTTGTACTGTTTCCGAATGACTTCCAGCTGTTTTTGTACATCTGCTTCCTGCGCGGCTTCATCCAGATAATATTTCCATTCCGCTTTCAGGCTGTCGTTAGGGTGACCTTCTAGCCACAGCCGTCCCAGGCTGTTTTCCACCATGTAACGGACAATCCAGTCCGGGGTAAACAGCTGGGTAGCCGCGGGGATGCGCTCTTTGGTGATTTTCACGTTCTTTTTTAAAAGGGCGAAAACCTCATCTTTGGGCTCGGTATTATAATACTGATAGAGCCAGCCGATGATCTCCACCTGGCCTTCTTTTTCAACATTAAAATCATCTTCATCAATATCGTTAACCAGATGAAAAACCACCCCGTCCTGATCGGTAAAGGATACGTTCATCAACAGTTCGGTATAGTCGTTGGTTTTCTCAAACAGCTCCGGCAGAACGGCGTTTAAGGCGTTGCACTGTTTGATAAAGAGCATCCGAAACAGCTCATCCCAGAGGTTATTCTCCTGGAGATGAGCAATTAATTGTTTATCTGACTGGGAATAATTCAGCTCTGCATCAAAAGGATGGGTAACCAGATCCGGCTCCCGCTTGCCCAGACTTTCAGAGGACAGCACCCGGATTCGGGTGGGCAGGTAGTCATTGACTTCCATAAAACGCACCGCGATCAGGCGGTTGAACCAGGTGTAAGCCACCTCTTCTACCAGATTTTTAAAGGCGGTGGGATGGTCGGAGTCTTTGTTCACCAGGGCTTCCACCAGTTTTCGGCGTTGTTCCACATCATTACCGGTAATGGCGTAGGGTTCTTTTGTGCCGATGTCAAAAAACTGAACGGCGGGAGTTGATTGGGGCAAGGGGGACTTGATTTCTTTATCAGTAATGCCGAGGAGCCCGGCTTTATAGGTGATATCGTCGATGAGCTTGTTGCGGGCCCAGATGGCGAAGGTTTTGATAGCTGTTTTGTTCATGATTACCTCTCTGTTGTGGATTGAAGTTAAGGGATCGGGCGGGTACTACCCGCCCCTACAAATCGAGCATTAGGTTGGTTGCGGTTTATAATGGATAGCTGTGGTTTTTTTAAAATTAAAATTCGATATTAACGATGGTGTCGGTTTCCAGCTGGGCTAGAATCCGGTTTTTCAGCTCATTCATGCAGGCGTCCAGGTCGGCTGGGGTTTCGATCTGCCAGGTTATCTGGGGATTGATGGCCTTGATGCTGATGTTCTTTTTCTTTTTGATTTTGGGCTGGGGTGGCTGTGGTGGTGGCGGTGCTACAGGAAGTTTGTCGTTTTCGTAGGTACCCGGTTTTTCATTGGTGCGGTCTTTTTCCTGCTGTTCTTTTTCAAGCCGTTCCCGTTCCAGTCGCTTTTTTTCCTGACGTTCCCGTTCCTTCAGGTCTTTTGCGGTAATTTCATTGAGTAGTCTAATTTTTAAGGTATCGGCTTCCACCTTGATGTTTTGAAGGGTCGCCACGTTATTGCAGGCGTTGGCCTTATCCTCCAGAACCCTGAACTTCTGGGTGTAATCATTGAGCAAATCGTCCTTAAAGGCTCGGGTTTCCAGCTCGTCAAAGACCCGTTTCTTCGCCCCGTTGATGGCATCGATAATCGGTGGGAGCTGATCGATCAGATAATGGCTGTAGGCATGAACATAACGGTCGATCAGTTCCGGAAGCCTGGGGATATGGTTGTAAGGGGCTGGCATTTTCAGAATCTGTTTGATCTCCGCGACCCGCTCTTCAATCTCATTGCTGACAATGAATGTCTGGCTCTCATCATAGATTTTTATCTTTTCCTGAGCCTTGATGAAAATATTCTTTTGCTCGCCGGAAAAAAAGCTTTTGACGGGTTCGTAGTCTAAGGCAAAATCCAAAAAATCATCCCGGTCCCGATCAATCTTATTGAAAAATTCCACCGGGGACTGGATCTGCACCACCGAGCGCAGAAGGGCCAATCCTGAATCGACGATTTTTTTCCCAGGGAGGTGGTGGTTCTCGTAGCTGATTTCCAGTTTTTCCAGATCGTTCATCAGGGATTGACTATACCGCTGGAAGGCACTCATCATGGAATCGTCATCGTCATCCATAGTAGAAACGTTAAAGAGTTCTTTGGCGACTTCCCGAAGGGCTTTTTTCTGTTTATCGTTGGCTTTTTCACGACGGTCGGTCAGGAGCTTTTCGACATATTCTTTTTTGGTCAGGTAACGGATGACTTCCTCTTCAGATTTATTCAAAAGAGTCACCGCGGCACCGCTGACAGTCAGGGAAATATCGCCGTCTTTAAACAGCTTGGCCACCAGCCATTCGACGTCGTCTTCGACAAAGCCATAAGGCGCTTTGATAAAACGGTCGATAATCGACTTCATCGATGTTTTGGTATGCTGGACAGAATTCGCCCCGATATAGGACAGCACATCATGAAGGGCATGGGCATTGGGATTGGTTGTCCCCTCAAGGGACAAGGCCTGCTGGGAAGAGGTTTTAAATAAAGCACGAATATTGGCTTCCCCCATGGCCGTATCAATATAGGGCAGTTTATGATAAACCGTGGCCACCAGCTTGCCAATCGCATCGGTGATTCGGGCAGTGACGTCTTTCTGGCTGATCTGGGTTTTATCGCCATTAACATAGATGTCGGCCTTTTTCATGGCTTCCACTAAAAAGAGCTTGGCGTTTTCGTTTCTTTCCCGCATCTCCACCCGCTTGGCTTCTTTAATCTGTTCAAATTTAGCCAGTCGGTCGGTGGTGGTCAGGCGCAGGTATTTTTCGATTTTCAGGGCATTCTGGAGTTCAAAGATAAAGGCGCCGTCGTTAGGAAGGACTACCAGGACCTTCTGTTCCCGACCGGACTTCATCCGCAGGTTGGTTTCGTCATCGCTGTAATCGGAGCTGGGGGTAATCACCTCTACCCCAATGGCATGGTTCTGGTTTGATTTATAGGGACGATCGTCGACCAGTTGATTGAAGGCAAAGTTGTAGCGTCCGTTTAAAGCCGGATAACGGTATTTCTTGTCCGGGACGATCACCTCAAAAATCAGTTCGGCGACCTTGCTGATGACCTCGGCCATTTCCACCGACTGGCTGTCCACCTCGCGGTTGATTTCCTGTTCTTCATCGGTTAAGAACACGTAGATCTCGCCGTTTTTCTGAACCAGCATCTGGCGCATCAGCACCTTCAGGGCTTCGTCCACCTGTTTTTTCAGGGCAATCCGGTCGGTGTCAATCTCCGCAATCATCAGACTGGTGATATTGTCCAGATTGGCGGTGATCTCTTTAACATATTTGATCATAAAGAGGGTTTTAAGAACGTTGACATTAAAACAGTCCGCCTTTTTATCGGTGTTGATGTAGGCATTGTCCAGAGCCCGGGTGATCACCCCTTTATGGCTGTGATCGAGAAATTGGTGGAGGGCGTCATAAAAGACATTAAAGGGAATGATCGCACCCTGTTCCTGGTTCATGAGCTTCATGGCGGATTCTTTGAAGAGGGCGATCATTGAGCGTTCCCCTTCGGAGAGGTGCTTACCGGATGCCCCATGGGTTCGGATGGAGGTTAACACGCTGGCCAGCAAATTAAACTGATAAGGGACAAAGGGATAGACAGCTGAGAAATCCCGTTCGTCGACGTAGAGTTTTTTTTCAATCCCGTCATTGAAGACGATCAGGTTTTTGATGATGGTGGCCTTGTTTTCGTAGAGGAGCCGGAGGGTTTGTTCCCCGGTGGTGTTTTTATCAAGGATTCTTTTTTTAATGACCTCATCAACGTTGGCCGATGACAGGGAGAGCCGGGTGTCGAAACGACCCTGGATTTTAGAAAAGTCGTTGCCTTTGGTTTTGGTCACCGAATCGATGTCCTGCTGGCTGGTCACCACAATCCAGACCTTACCATTACAGGCGGTGCCCAGATCTTCGGTAACGGTTTGCAGGTTGAGCATCAGTTTGGAGTCATCACCGATATACTGGCCGATTTCGTCCACCAGAAAAATAATGTGGTGGTTGCTGGCTTTGCCATCCAGATAGGCTTTAACTAGCCGGGCAAAACCGTCAATGCTTAAAGGATAGGGATCGGTGGATTTTTCGCACCAGTTCCGTACCGCCAGTTGACTCATAAAACCCATGTCATCCAGCACGTCGACAATGCTATCCTGGATAAAATCAAATTTATGCCGGGAGGATTCCCAACTTTTCCCGAAATCGTCTTCAAATTTCTCTTTGAATTCCTCGTAACGGCATTTCTCATCCAGTTCTCGCTCCAAATCGGCCAGATAAGGGATGGATCCGCAGTAACCCTGCATCTCATTGAACACCTTTAAAAACACCGCTACAATCGCATCCTTGGAGTTTTTACTGGTCATTTCACTTTTGGAATCGATATTAAAAAGAATGACATCAGTGGGGACGCTGGCGACCAATTTCATATCAGCTAAAACCATGGCATCGCTGATTTTGTCATCCTCGATAAAATAATCCAGGGCTTTTTTACCGTTAACCTGCTTGTTTTCCAGCAGATACGATAAGATTTTCAGGAAGTGGGATTTACCACTGCCAAAGAAGCCGGAGATCCAGACCCCCATTTTGTCGGTATGGCCACTTAAACCTTTGCGATAGCTGGTAAAAAAATCGGCAAAATGTTTCTGCAGTTCGGCAGTGACTACATATTCTTCCAGTTCCTGTTTGATGTTTTCGTCATCGGCCTGACCAACCTTAATAACACCCTTGATGTCCCGGTCAATGGGTTTTGCGAACATATCCTTGATATACATAGTTTTCTCTCCCCTATTTCAAAATTATGAATTCAACCGAGTACCGACAATTGTTAGATCATGTTGTTTGCATCGGGGCGAACACGGCGAAGCCTGTCCGATCCCGCAGCAAACAACAGATTAACAATTGATCGGTACGGTAGTTAGCAACTACCTGGCTTATTTTGAACCTTAGTCTACTAGTTTAAAGGCCCGGTAATAATTGTCGTCTTTGATTTCGGAAAACAGCACCAGTTCCTGGCCGTCGTATTTTCCCGGAAAAAACAGCACCACTGGCACCCGATCGATGGCCTGATGGAGGTTGTTGAGCACCTTGTGCGAGCGCAGGATCGGGTAGCATTTGCCGATACCAGTCAGAAAGACCACGGCCTCCGCTGGCGTGTTCTCCTGGATGTGCCCCACAATCAGGCTGTTTTCATCGTTGACCTGAAGCAGATTGCCCACAGCTTTGGTGATCCGCTCGATACCTTTTTTCTGTTCGAAACGGAAGCACTGCTCCAGAAAGCCTTCGGCCTCCAGAATATCGATGACCAGATCATAGAGGTCAAAGACCTTGAGATCAAACCCATCGGTTCCCCGGTTGTTTTTCCCCTCCATATAGGCAATCCGTTCCCGGACTACCAGTTCTTGCTCGGGCGGGTAATCAAATATATAATAACCGACCTCGTTGCCCAGGCCTTTGTTTTTTCGAAAGCTTTCGGTTTTAATGATGGTTTCGGCCTGATCCAGTCGCTCTTCTAATGTGGCCATTTATCTTACCCCCGTTAAGGCATGGAGAGTCACCGCCATACCGTTTTTTATCAGACAGTCTTCCAGTGACCGGTCTAGGATTGGTTTTAATATTTTGCGGTTGCCTTTTGACCGATCGATGACTCCAGCTTCAGTGAGGACGGTTTTATAACTTTTCCCCAGCGTTTTTAGGGTATGATCCGTCCATTTGGCAACTTTTTCGCTTTGCAGTTGTTTGTTTTTGAAGAAAATGCTTAAGTCGCTATCCGCCAATTCGACCATGCCAATGATCAGCTTTTCCCGGTAGACTTCGTAAACAAAATCAAAGAACAAGCTGTCTGTTTCCATAATGGCAATTAACACAATGATCTTCTGGTTGGCAATATCGCTTTGTTTAAACACTCTATAAAAACTTGGATCTAAACTTTTTATGCGCGACGATACTACATTAAAGATTTGGCTGGCCCGCTTCGGTGTCGTTGCCGAGAAGATGTTTTCGGCTTGATTCATCTGCTTAATGTCATCCAGGCTTTTGCCACTGTCTTGTAGCTGTACCACCTTTTTAAATTCTGAAAACCAGAAGGAAAACTTAGTCATTCCGGCACTGTATTCTTTTCTTTGCATATTGATTTCCTCCGGTATTTTATCAAGCGGTGACTTCACAGGATTCTCTGATTCCTTGTGAAAAAATCGCACGCGCTTTTTAACACACTTAAAAGAATTTTACACCTAAATATCATCAGGTGCAACGTTTATCGAGTCCTGATCGGCACAGCTCTGCATTTTTACCGGTTTTTAATTTCAATACAAAGCGGTTTGGTTGAAATCTTTGACATATGTCAAACTTTAGTGGAATTCTTAGGCTAGTAGATAAAGATGGCTGTCATCTTAGTATAAGGGAAGGCTATAGACAAATTGGGGATGGGTATGGATTTTTCAAAAAATAAAAACAGCGTCTTTAATAGACGCCTTGTATGATCCACCTCAAAAAAATGTCATTTCTATCGGTTAAAATTTGGTTAATTTTTGGTTAATTCCATAAAAAAACCGCCTGCAGTAAAGCTGCAAACGGTGCTATTATGCTAAGTATGGTGATCCCGAATGGACTTGAACCATCGACCCCTACCATGTCAAGGTAGTGCTCTGCCAGCTGAGCTACGAGATCACTTTTTGCTGCTTGATCATTTTACCTGAATCTTTGCAAAAAGTAAAGTCTTTTTTAAAAAGTTGTTTCTGCTGTCAGGCTAAAGTAATTCCGCTTGATATAAAATTCATTGTAACTGATGGGCATGTTGTCTTCCATTGAAATAATATTCTGAGACACTAGAAAACAGCAATCATCATGATCAATTTGGAGGTTTTCCCTTACTTCAAGAGGTGGATGGACAATATCGATGCTTAAAATCTTCTTGTGCTGAAATTGGAGCTTTCCCTTTTCCATAAAACCATGAAAATTGGCAAAGTTAATCACATCTTCAACAATCGGATTACCCTTCTGATAGGGCAAAAAGATGGTTGAATATTGGATCGTTTCCTCTTTAATTTTTACCGCCTTCTGAATTTTTATCACCTTTTCAAAAGAGCCAATTTTAAGCTCCCGCATCAGTTTGCGGCCGGGGGTGATGACCCCGACACTGACCAGCTTGACCTCTTCAACTTCCCCTTTGAGGCTGTCAATTTCGTCAAAATAAAACTGATACTGATTGGCCGTGGGTTCACAGACATAGTTCCCTTTGCCGGGAATGGTATAAATGTATTTTTCATTAACCAGCAAGGCCAGACTTTTACGCAAGGTGGTTCGGCTGACATCAAACTGCTCGGACATTTCATTTTCTGATGGTAGTAAATCGCCCGGCCTCAGGATCCCTTTTTCAATTTTCCCTTTGATGTCATTGACGATATCAAGATATAAAATTTTTCTCATTGCATATCACCATTCATTGCAAAAGCCATTGCTTGCAGATATTTACCCCTTCGATGGCATCGCTGGAGTAATCGTCGGCACCAACATATTTTGCATAGTCCGTTCCTGCCAAAGCGCCTCCGAGAATTATTTTCACTTCATCCCGGAGTCCCTGGGCAATGATTTCGTCAATGACTTCTTTGATGTTCTCGACCACCGAGGTGAGAATCCCACTAATTCCCAGAATGGCTGGTTTTTCTTTCTTGATAACTGCGATAAACCGTTCGGTGGAGACATCCGTACCCATATCGATAACCTCAAAGCCCTCGGCTCGTAACATACTAATAAAAATATTCTTGCCGACATCATGAATATCATCAAAAACCGTACCCACGACAATCTTTCCTGGGCTTCTGCCGTCGATCAGCTGGCTGCTGTCCATCCCCATCATGCTTAGCAGGTTGGACACCAGTTCGCCAGCCATAATCAGGTCGGCGATGTAATACTCCCCTTCTTCATAGCGAATTGCGACCCGCTGAAGGGCAAAATTCAGCTGACTCGCGATGTTTTTTTTGTCTTTTCCAGTTTCGAGCTCTGCCGCCACCAATGCGATTGCCCGTTTTTCGTCAATTGCCTCAACTGCTGCAATAATTTTTGTCTCCATCTATTCCACCTGTTCGTTTAAAACTAAGATTTTATCTAATTTACCCGGTCTTTTTCCCGGTTCGGTTTGTTTACCGATGCTTTAATTCTATCACGTAATCTTTCTTTTGTCTTTAGCTGGCTATGATATTTTTTAATGGCTTTTTAATGCTTTCAAGTGTATAATCAGGACGAAAACATTTACATTTTTATTCGAATTTAGAAATAGAGGTCGATATGAACAGTTATACAAAAATACAACTTCAAGAAAACCAAAAGTATCTGGAGCTCCTTTCCCAGAGCTTTCCCAACATCACCAGCGCTGTTGGCGAGGTAGTTAATCTGAAAGCGATTCTCAACCTTCCTAAGGGAACCGAGCATTTTCTCACCGATATTCACGGCGAACACGAAGCCTTCAATCATGTTATGCAAAACGCATCCGGAGCGATCAAACGCAAGGTTCACCAGGAACTGGGAAATACCATTGCCTTTGAAGAACTAGAGGAATTATCCACCCTGATCTATTATCCCGAAGAAAAAATTGATCTGATTAAAAAGGAACGGAGCCGCGAATCCCTGGACAACTGGTATAAACTGACCATTTACCGACTGGTCAAAGTGTGCCGGGCGGCAGCCTCAAAATATACCCGTTCCAAGGTGCGCAAAGCCCTGCCTAAAGATTTTGCCTATATTATGGAAGAGCTGCTCCAGGAAGATGAACACCGCTTTAATAAACGGGAGTACTATCAGGAGATCATTGAGAGCCTGGTTAAACTGGAACGCGCCCAGCACTTTATCATCGAGATTTCAGGGGTGATCAAACGATTAACCATTGATCACCTACATATCATCGGCGATATTTATGACCGTGGTGCTGGCCCTGATGAGGTGATGGACACGCTGATGCGCCATCATTCCCTGGATATGCAGTGGGGTAACCACGATATTCTTTGGATGGGTGCCGCCGCCGGCAATGCTGCCTGTATTGCCAACGCCGTCCGGATCGCCCTACGGTATGCCAATATGGATGTCCTTGAAAACGGCTATGGCATCAATCTGCTGCCGCTAGCTTCCTTTGCCAGCGGGGTTTACAGCGATGATCCCTGCACCCAATTTGCACCTAAAATTTCCGACATTCATACCGTCTCCGACCAGGAAACGGCACTGATGTCCAAGATGCACAAGGCCATTGCGATGATCCAGTTCAAGCTCGAAGAGTGTATGATCGATAATCACCCCGACTACCAGATGGAAAAGCGCCAACTGCTGCGCCACATTGATTTTGACAAGGGCACCGTGACTGTCGAGGGTGTTGTTTACCAGCTTAACGACACTAACTTTCCGACTCTCGATCCAGCCGACCCCTGTGTCTTGACCGAAGCCGAAACGCTGGTCATGGATCGCCTGGTTTATGCTTTCCTTCATAGTGAAAAGCTCCAAAAACACATCCGCTTTATGTATGCCAAGGGCAACATGTACAAGGTCTTTAACGACAACCTGCTCTTTCATGCCTGTGTCTTGTTGAACGAGGATGGCACGTTTAAAGAAAAAGAAATCGATGGTAAACGCTACTCCGGTAAAAGACTGATGGATAAGTTTGACCAGCTGGCTCGGGAGGCCTATTTTGGCAAAACCGATAAGGATGAAAACCCTGCTCGTACCGATTTTCTCTGGTTTTTGTGGTGCCATGAAGATTCGCCCTTATTCGGTAAAGACAAGATGGCCACCTTTGAGCGTTATTTCATTGATGACAAGACCCCCCATAAAGAAAACCACGCACCCTTTTACTTGCTAGTCGATGACGACGAGGAACTGGCGCGAAAAATTCTGGTCGAATTTGGGGTTGACCCGGATCAGGGTCACCTGATTAACGGCCACATACCGGTCAAGGCCATCTCCGGAGAAAGTCCAATCCGAGCCAAAGGCAAGCAGTTGGTTATCGACGGGGGCTTTGCCCGGGCTTATCAGAAAACCACGGGCATTGCCGGCTATACCCTGACCTATAATTCCTACGGACTGATTCTGATCAGCCACGATCCCTTTGAATCCGTCGAAAAGGCCATCGCCGATGGAGTTGACATCAAATCGACCCTGATGGTAGTAGAAAAAACCACCGAGCGAAAACGGGTTCGCGATACCGATACTGGTAAAGCGATCATGTCTCAGGTTGACGATCTGGAAATGTTGATCACTGCCTATCGAAAAGGGCTGATCAAAGAAAAACAATACTAAGCAAGCCCGTTGCAAGCAAAAACCCCGCCGATTTCTCGACGGGGTTTTTATTTGCCTACTTATAAAATTTACGTACCTATAAAGGATCTGCTTTAAATGACGTTTTTCCTAGAATAAACCAGCAATTACGCCGTTATCATCAACATCAATTTTTTCTGCTGCCGGTACTTTAGGCAGACCAGGCATTTTCATGATTTCGCCAGTTAAGGCAATGATAAAACCAGCACCTGCTGAGATTGTCAATTGACG
>NZ_CAKMJU010000024.1:0-37469 GCF_927416815.1 uncultured Acetobacterium sp.
AAGTTTTAATCGGTTTAAATGAATTAAATAAAAAAAGCTTGATTAATCCTTCATTAATCATTATAATATATTTACTGTCTGGGTGTAGCGCAGCTTGGTAGCGCGCTTGACTGGGGGTCAAGAGGCCGGAGGTTCGAATCCTCTCACTCAGACCATTTTTATTTAAGGTGAATATATGGGACAAATTAAAAGAAAAAATAATAGACGAGTCAATTCTTTAAAGAAAATTGTTGTTGGCATCGTTTTTTTTTTATTGTAGCAATAATTCTTATCTCAAGTTATCGGGGTAATATGAGTTTATTGCTCGAAAAAAAAGAATATACCGAATCCTATAAGACAGAAATGTATTTTTTTAAGGATATCGATTACCGGGTTATCGATGATTTCCAGGCGGGCGATCTTTCTCTTGTTGAAGGCGAAAAGGCCAATGGATACAAACCGCTTACCAATACGCCCAAGGTTGTCAATACTGACTATTTAAACGAGCAAATCGCTGTGATTGACACAATTATTCAAGAAGAGTATTATAACAATTGGAGCCGGATTGTCGGCGATATTGTGTCTAATTATCAGGGGATTTCCAGTATTACCAATCAGATTGGAGAAACTGAACGGGAACGGAAAAATTTCCTGATTGAATCGGTTCAATATATGGGACTTGATTTAGCGGCTCTCCAGCAAAAACGCCAGACGTTGGTGGGATTGCTGGGTGGAGAGCCCAGAAATATCGCTTTAAATGGATTAGGTTTGCTATCAAGCGGATATGTTTACACAAGCATACAACCAGTTGAAAAGGCATTGAGTGAAAGTATGCTACCCTACATTAATACGACATTTTTAAATACCGCCAGCAAGGTTGATCAGGAATCAGAAGAGGTCTTGAAAGTTGTCAATAATGACCATATCTATGTTGCTTTTACGATACCCAATGATGTAACTGTTATGGGAGAAGAAGAGGTTGTCGCTTTTAAGACTGAACTAATGGGTACGGCTGACACTGGGATCAATCAGGAATACTTTGATTTTCTGATTAAACGGGTCGATCAGCTTTATTATTTCCCGAAGCTGCGGTTTGAGTATGAAGACAAGGTATACTCTGGCTATTTTGTTGATGTCGTGAATGAAGGCAATCAGAAAATCGTTGTCTTGATGCTTAAAGATTACGTCAATGATTTTGCAAAGGTCGTGATCGGTAAAACCGATGTCTATATTCAGGATTATAGTGCTTATGAAATACCCAAAAGCGCCGTCTATAAACAAGATGATGAGACGATGATCGATACGGTAACAAAGGGATATTTCAGCGAATCACTGCCAGTGGTGGTAGAAAAATATAATAACGGCAATGCGGTTTTAAGGACTAGAGACAATCCAAGCTTAAATAGCGGTATGCGTATTAGTATTTATCCATAAGGATGTGAAAAACTGTGATTTCAGAAAATATCAAGCGAATAAAATCAGGAATACCAAATCATGTTACCCTTGTAGCGGTTTCAAAATATCAGAGCTTAGAGGATACCATTGCAGTTCTCGATGCGGGGGTTTATGATCTTGGCGAGAGCAAGGTTCAGGATTTTATCAAAAAATATGAGGTCTTAGGGGATCGTCCGCGGTGGCATTTTATCGGGCATTTACAAAAGAACAAGGTTAAATATCTGATTGGCAAGACATTTCTGATTCACTCAGTTGATTCAATTGAATTGATTGATGTGATCGAACGGGAGAGTAAAAAGCAGGGGATTGCAACTGATGTGTTACTGCAATTAAATTTGGCAAGAGAAGACAGTAAATCTGGAATTCTTGTCGAAAACCTGGATGAAGTATTAAGCATTATACCTGGATGTCAATTTGTGAAGGTCAAAGGTCTGATGGCAATGGGTCCATTTACGCAAAATAATGATAAAATTCGCGAGATTTTTGTGGAATTAAAGCGAATTTATGATAGAATAAAAGAGGAATCTGTCGATACGGCGATTCAAATGGATTACCTGTCGATGGGTATGACGGATGATTATACAATTGCAATAGAAGAAGGCTCCAACATGATACGAGTTGGACGCAAAATATTTAGTTAGTTAGGAGATATACAATGGCAGCAGAAAAATTTAAGGATAAAATTATTAAGGTTTTTGGCATGGAAGTAGACAATGAGGATGGTTACGACGAGATTTACGAAGAAGATGTGTACGACGATGATGTCGAAGATACTAAAAGTGCCTTCAGTGCGCCAAAGGCAAAAAAGTCAACGCCATCAAGACGAAATGAATTGTCCCTTGACGACGGGCCAGAAGTTTTAGTATTAGAACCTGAGGTTTTTAAAGATGCTCCAAGTATTTGCAATAAGATTCGAAATAACAAAACCGTAGTACTGAATTTGAAAAATACCGATTATGAAAATGGTCGAAAGATATTTGATTTTTTAAGCGGCGCTTTGTTTGCATTGGATGGATCGATCAATAAAATTGCCGATAATGTATTCATTTTAGCCCCGAAAGCGGTAGCTGTTTTAACTAATCCCCAGCAGGACGATTTAGATTTTAACGCGCCCATTTTAGAGTGGGATGAGGATATGGAATAGGTCTCATATGATCCAGGGAATACTCATTCAAGCGGGCAACCTCTTATTTCAATTGGTTACGCTGTTAATCTTTGTCAATATTGTTTTTAGTTGGGTAAGCCCTAATCCAGAAAATATTTTTGTAAAGATCGTTTATGGCCTAACTGAACCGATTTTATCACCATTACGACGATTTGCAGTCATTGGTCGATTGGATTTATCAGCTTTTGCGGCAATCCTAATCATGCAAATGGTATTATTTCCGCTATATAAAATGCTGATTATGTTTATATTTTAAATTAAGTTCAGACATAAAATGTTGAAGGGATGTCTTATGACAAATAAGAAAGATATTTTTTTGTTATCACGGATTGCTGATGCGTGCGATAAAAATTTCGAACCCTGTTTTTTTGATTTTTATGATGAAGTTTTTCAAGAGAAGATTGAGGACACCATTAAAAATAATGGTGTCCCTTATCTATTTTTTGGAGGACATCCTGAGGCCGAGCGAAAAATGCTCTGTATCTATCCCGAGTATATTTTATCAGAGGATCTCAAATGGCCAATCTTTGCGATTGAGTTTGACAAAACAATGCCATTAGATCATCGCAATGTCCTAGGAGAACTGATGCATCTCGGGATAACCCGGGAGAGTATTGGTGATATCGATGTCGGTGAGGAGATCGTCCAGATCATAGCGCATCAACGGCTACAGGACTTTTTATGGATCAATTTCAATCAGGTTAAAGGCAGAGAAATAAAAACTACAATCAAAGAATATCAACAGATTCTGTGTGTAAAAAAGAATTTTAAACGGATATCTGTGGTTGTGGCTTCGAACCGGCTTGATGGGATCATAAACAAAATATGGGGGTTTTCCAGGCAGAATAGTTTAATTTTTATTAAGCAGGGCAAGGTGCGGGTAAATTATTCAGAGATTAGCAAAAATGATTTCAGGTTGAAATCCGGCGATATTTTATCACTGCGTGGCAAAGGCAAGGCGAAAATTATCAGTATGGATGAGCGAACAAAAAAGGGTAATATCCGTTTAGAAGTGGATCGATACATATGAGTACAAAAAGAAGGAGCTTTCTTTATGACTAAACAGCGTAATGATTTTATAGTGCCAGAAGAGACAGCGCAGCGACTGGATCATTTTTGCTGTGCATTGCCGGGAGACTATTCAAGAGAATATATTAAACGATTGATTACTGCCGGAGACGTATTGGTTAATGGCCAGAAAAAGAAAGCCAGTTATCAGGTAAAGCCAGGGGAAAGCATTACCTTGATGATTCCTGATCCCATCCCATGTCATATGGAAGCAGAAGATATCCCGCTTGTCATCATCTATGAAGATGACGATGTGATCGTTGTTAATAAGCCCCAGGGAATGGTCGTCCACCCAGCCCCGGGAAATAGCAGCGGAACCCTAGTAAATGGATTGCTTTTCCACACCAGGAATTTGTCAAATATTAATGGGGTGATGCGACCAGGGATCATTCACAGGATTGATAAGGACACCTCCGGCTTACTGATGATTGCCAAAAATGATGTAGCTCATCGGAGCCTATCTGAGCAGCTAAAGGAGCATAGCATCCTCAGACGCTATTATGGTCTGGTAAAAGGTAATGTTAAAACAAATCGCGGCACGGTCGATATGCCGATTGGCAGACATGAACAGCTTCGGATAAAAATGGCAGTGGTGGAAAAGAACTCAAAATCGGCGATTACCCATTTTGACGTGGTTAAGCGGTATGCTCAGTATACGCTGCTGCGTTTTCAACTGGAAACCGGTCGAACCCACCAAATCCGGGTTCATATGGAGAAAATTGGACATCCACTGGCAGGAGATCCATTGTACGGCAAGGGTGATAAGAACAACCCCTTTAAAACAGAAGGACAATGTCTCCATGCTCATACCCTCGGCTTTACACATCCGCGAACCGGAGAGCGCCTGGTTTTCAGAGCTCCGATTCCACCAGATTTTAAAGCAATACTAAAAAACTTGAAATAGTTCTAAATAGAATCTGTGATGACCGTCATTGCCTCAACACCATCCTGAGTTGGGGTTACATACATGGTGTTTTGATTGGTGAAGATAACCATCCCCGGTTTGGCCTTGCTGGGCTTTTTTAAGTGTTTAAACTCAAGATAATCAACCGGAACATTGCTGGAGCCTCGTGACTTACTGTACCAGGCGGCCAGATTACCAGCTTCCAGCAGGGTCTTTTCAGTGATAAACCGTCCACCCGCGACAATCAGCACATGGGAGCCAGGGGCATCTTTAACATGAAGCCAGCAGTCTTCGCTCTTCCCCATTTTAGTGGATATGAAATCATTTTGATAATTATTTTTACCAACAAAAATATGGAACCCTTCGGAGGAAAGATAATGTAATGGCTTTGAAGGAAGCTGTTTCTGCTTGTCCTCTTTGGATAGCGCTTTCTTATTAAATTCAGAGTGAAGAAATTCATGGCGGATTTCATCCAATTCAGCCAACTCAGTCGATTGGTTTAAACTATTGACCAGGCTCTCCAGATAATAGATTTTTTCTTCGGTTTCTAAAATATAGCCAACCAGATGTTTTAGTGCTATTTTGCTTTTGTTATATTTTTTATAATAATGTTGGGCGTTTTGAGCCGGGGTTCGGTTGACTTTCAGTGGAATATCGAGAGTCTGGGCATCGGGATCGTAATAGTTAACCAAGGTCGCAATTTCCTGACCTTTTTCAATCGCATAGATATTGGCGGTGATTAAATCGCCGTAAAGCTTAAACTTCTCGCTTTTGTGAGATGATTCGACATCCTGTTGGAGGTTGTCCAACTTCTTGATATTTTTTTTGACAAGAATGTCAAGCTGTTGACGCAGATTAGCCGCTCGTGTTTTAAAGCGAAGCGCCTTATCGCGTTTAAAATAATACTGCTCAAGCATTTCAGAAATCGACGGGTAGGATTCATAACGATGATCAGCGCGTAGATAGTGGAGGTCGACAGTTGAAAAATCTACCATTTTTCGACCGATATAGATAATCATCGGTTTTGCAACTTGCTCTATTTCTGCAATAACCTGAGTAAACCCCTCAGATAAAAATTGCTTGTGTTTTTTTGTCAGGTCGGATACGTTAGCATTGGGATCAATACCGCTTCGGAAGGCAATCTCTTTTGCAATATTGGGACTGATACCGAGAAAGGTCTGAATAAAAAACTTCTCCACTGACAAGTCGCGATGATTGGCTAGAAGCGCATCGAAATGCTTGTCGCCCAGGTCAAGCAGAAAATCGTGACGATTATTCTCCGGCGGATAAATATAATCTCTTCCCGGAAGAATTTGGCGGTAGCGGCTGGAAGTCGAACCTACTTTTTTCATCGAATCGAGGATTTTCATGGATTCGTCAACCAGGATAATATTGCTATTTCGACCCATTATTTCAACCAGTATTTTTCGAATAACCGTTTCATTGAATTCGTTCTTAGATGAAATAGAAAGTTCCATGATACGATCGGTTTGATGCTGGGCAATATCAACAAGTGTTCCGTTGAGAATGTACTTTCTCAAGACCATGCAAAAATTGGGCGGGGCACTGGGGTTTTCTTTAACCTTTTCAGTCAGATAGGCGCGGGGATTACTTGCATTAGCCGAAAGTAAGAGATGATGTTTTTGATTTCCGTGGTTAATCAAAAGACGAATTTCATCCAGTTCTGGTTGAAAGACTTTTCGTATACGACCTCCGATTAAGAGGGGTTTAAATTCTTCAATTAAGTGATACAGGGTAACGCCGTCATAAGCCATATAAATGCTCCTTTCAAGAGGAAGGTTAGTGATGGGATGATTTTATCACGTTCCTGGCCGATGTTAAAGGATTTTTAAAATCAAGATATAAGAATATGTTAAGTAAAGTATAACTAAAATCTATTTAGTGTTTAATAAGTAGGGAATCGTTGACTTTTTTATAAGGATTAGATATAGTGTATTGATTAAACATCTATGGTAAGAAAATAAGCGATAGTGTCTAATAATCTTTCAGTTTAGATAATGCGTGCAACTAAAAAAGTGTCCAAAAATGAGTTTGATTTTTAATTATGTTGAAATTTACCAGGTTTATAAAAATGGAAATGGAGAAACATCATGAAAAGTATGACAGGCTTCGGGCGAAAAGATTATCGTGATGAGGAAATTGATTGTTCAATTGAAATAAAAACGATTAATCATCGATTTAGAGATTTTTTTGTTAAAATCCCCAAAACCCTTAATCCAATCGAAGAAAAAATCAGGAATACAGTTTCGCAAAGTATTGCAAGAGGACGGATCGAGATATTTATCAAGTATACGGAATTGGGTATAAAGAATCGTCGAATTGTCTTTAACCGCGATCTAGCAAAAAATTACATTTCGGTATTAAATGAAATCCGTCGACTTGATTCAATGATTGGAGATGATCTGAGTTTATCCTTGATTTCAAAATTTCCAGATGTCATTATAATTGAAGAGGACATCGATGACTATGAGAATATCTGGCTCAAAATAGAACCGGTTTTGTTGACCGCGCTAGCGGAAGTCAACGCGAGTCGCGATCGTGAAGGAAGCGCGTTAAAGGCCGATGTAGTCAATCGTTGCAGCACGATTCAAAATTATGTTCAACAGATTAGCGATAAAAGTCCGGAAATGCTGGAACGATATCGAAGTGAACTGCGGGAGAAAATATCCTCTTATGTAGACTCGGTTGAAATTGATGAAAAACGGTTATTAACTGAGGTTGCTGTAATGACCGATAAGTTGAACATCGACGAAGAATTGACCAGGCTTCAAAGTCATCTTGATCGTTTGGAAGGGATAACTGAAGAAACCGAACCGATTGGCCGAAAACTGGATTTTCTGATCCAGGAAGTGAATCGTGAAATCAATACAATTGGGTCAAAAGCCAGCGATTTGGCGATTGCAAATTGTGTCGTCGATGTAAAAAGTGAGATTGAAAAGATAAGAGAACAAATACAAAATATTGAGTAGAGGTGTTAAATAAGTTTATGAGTGATTGTCCAGTAATAAACCAGAATTTAAAACAAGAATATTTAACGGAATCTTTTTTCGAACGAGAAAAGGGTATTCTCATTGTTATATCAGGACCCTCCTGTGCTGGCAAAGGCAGTGTATGCAAGATCATTTGTCGCAAGAACCCCGATCTCAGACTGTCAATTTCTGAAACAACCAGGCAACCAAGAAACAGTGAGAAGCACGGTCGAGATTATTTCTATATTTCCAAAGCAAGTTTCGAGGAAAGAATTGAACAAGGACAATATCTAGAGTACGCCACAGTTTATGAAAACTATTACGGAACACCTAAAGATTACGTCGAAGACTTATTGGAATCGGGATTTGATGTTATCCTCGAAATTGATATCCAAGGCGCTGCAAAGGTTCGATCCAATTACAAAGAAGGTATTTATATTTTTATCGTGCCACCATCGATGCAGGAATTAAGACGGCGAATTGAAGAACGGGGAACCGAGAGCAAAGAACAAATGGAAATGCGTTTGAATTGTGCCTATGAAGAAATGAAAAATGCTGATGATTACAGTTATATTGTCATTAACGATGATCTAGACGATGCGGCACAACGGGTACAAAGTATTATAACGGCTGAAAAATGCCGAACTGAACGACTAAAAAATAAAATTGAAGATATACTTGGGAGGTAACAATGCGATATCCTGCATTAAATGACTTAATTAAATTAGCGGACAATAAATATTCACTGGTTTTGGCAACCGCCAAACGAGCTAGAGAAATAGTGGAGGGTGATGAACCGTTGGTCAAAATAAAAATTGACAATCCCGTTACAATAGCAACCAATGAGATTTCCGAAGAAATGATCCATTGTGTGCACAAAATACAGGAACTTGAGGGTGATTCAATAAGCTTTGATACCCCGGAGAATCAGGAAGCATTAGTATTAACGGAATAGGGTTTGCTGATTGTGAAAATAGCCGAAGTTTTTATTAACCAAACCAACAAACGTATCGATCATCCCTATGACTATCTGATACCCCAGCAGCTGGAGACCATTATTAAAGCAGGGATGCGCGTTGTTGTACAGTTTGGTATCGGAAATCGGCGGGTGGAAGGTTTCATCCTTTTAATTAAAGAAACAAGTGATTTTTCGGGCAAAATTAAAGAAATTACAGAAATTATCGATAACCAACCAATTTTAAGTAAAGAACAAATAGACTTGTGTCTTTGGATGAAGACCACCTATTGTTCTTTATTTTATGAAGCCCTTTCTTATTTTACCATGTCAGTACAAATTAAAGTGGAGACCTGTTATTACAAAAGTGCGGGCGGCTTTGACCTAAACTTAAATGAGCATTGGTTTTTAGAGCATTATTATTCAAAAGACAAGAATATGCTGCTGCTCAAAAAAGTAAAGCCAGAGGATCGCCTTACTTTGATACGACTGGTTGAGAGAAGGATTCTTTATGCTCAAAAGCAATGGCAGCTAATCAGTGATTTAAACGACGAAGAAGTAACTGCGGAAGCAAGCTATCAACTCACCGATCTGGGACGAGTAGCCCTGGATAGCGATAAAAAATTAGGGAAAAAGCAGCGTGAATTACTGGAAAGTTTACGCAACAATGATATGATGGCAGCAGATCTTAAAATGGTGTCGCTACAATTTGAAAAGAGCTTAAATCCGTTGATCAAAAAAAACTACGTCAATAAGGACAAAGTTTTAAACCATCAACAGCAACTCAATCTGTCAATATCAGAAAAGAAAGAACGAGCAGTTATTTTAACAGATCGAGAGCAGGAAGATTACGACCGGTACCTGGAATTATCAAAAGTGAAATCGGGTGTTTTTTTTCATGTTTTTGATGGTGTCAGTAAATATCGACTATTTTTTAAAGCTATCGAAGACCAGTTGAAATCTGGCAAGTCGGCGGTGATTATTTTTCCGGAAGTCAATATGACATTTCAGCGAATGGAAATGTTTTACAAGTACTTTGGCAAACAAGTCGGAGTTTTTCATGGGCGGCTTAGTCAAAAACAGCGAGCAGATCTAGATCAGCGGGTTCGAGCCGGTGAATTGAGAGTTGTAATTGGAGTGCGGACAGCGCTTTTTTTACCATTTAAAGACCTCGGTCTTATCATTATCGATGATGAGCATGATTCCTCCCATATCAGTATTGCAACACCACGGTTTCATATTTCCGATATTGTTAAAAAAGCAAGTGAAACAATCGGAGCTGCTTATATTATTGCCGATGTCAGCCCTCGGGTGGCAACCTGGTATAAAATCGAAAAAAATGAGATCGCGAAGCTTCAAATCGGACAAGAAACAAAACGGCGACATGCTATCGAAATTGTGGATATGCAAAAAGAAATGCACCAGGGAAACATGGGTATTTTAAGCAAAGTCTTGCTTAAACATTTAAAAACCAGCTTTGAAGAGCAGCGGATGAGCGTCCTGCTGATTAATAACAAGGGTTATGCAAATAGCGTTTTATGTCGTAATTGTGGTCATGTAGAAAAATGCCCGCATTGTGGCGTCTCATTAAAATACATCAGTCAGCAGCATTCCTTGCGTTGTCAATACTGTGCTTATCAAAAGGTGGTTCCGTTACGGTGTCCAGAGTGCGGTAGCGATAAAATCAGGCACATGGGCTTTGGAATTGATCAGTTAGAAGAATATCTCGGAAAGACTTTCCCAGGTATCCGAATTGGTACTGTTCAAGGAAGTATGAAACCAACCGAAATAAAAAAAATGAACAGGGCTATTGCCAGTCGAAAAATTGATGTTTTAATCGGAACACAGGTTGTCAGTAAACACTTTAATCTAAACAATATTGGAGTTGCGGCGGCGATTCTGATTGATCGCGATCTTAATCAGGGTAATTATCAGGCCTCAGAAACAGTTTATCAGACCTACAGCCGCTTTTTCGAAAAAGCTATGGATGGTACGTCAAAGGGACTGATTCAAACCCACGAACCCGAAAATGAAACAATTTATTCGATTAAGAATGATAGCTTTGAGGAGTTTTACCGAGGCGAAATCCACTATCGCAATTTACTGAAATACCCGCCGATTGTTCAGATGATCTGCTTAGGTGTATTTCAGAAGAATGAAAAAGAAGTAGAAAATGATGCAGTGAAGCTGTATCTGGCTATAAAAAAAGAAATTCGAGAGTTTGGAATAGAACACACAATTTACAAACCGGTGCGAATTGGGGTCAGCAGAGGCGGAAACATTAATTATCAAATTGTAATAAAGACATCAGAAGCAAAGGTTTTTCAAAATTTAATGGCAAAAATTATCAGTCTTGGTATAATTGAAGAGATAAATTCAAAGGTTTCCATTCAGATTGATCTATAAAAAATGCCTGAAATGTGTAATATAATAATAAATTAGGAGGATAAAATGGCAATTCGACAAATCAGAATTGATAACGACCCAATTTTAAGAAAGAAATCCCGGGTTATCGAGGAAATAGATGAAAAAATAAATATATTAAGTAACGACATGGTGGAAACGATGAAAAAAGCCGATGGCATTGGTTTGGCCGCGCCTCAAGTCGGCATTTTAAAACGTTTGTTTGTTGTCGATGTGGGAGACGGACCAATGATCTTTATTAACCCGACCATCATTTCGACTGAAGGCGAAGAAGAAGATGAAGAAGCCTGCCTCAGCCTACCGGAACAGTCTGGCTTAGTTAAACGACCAGAATCATTAGTGGTTGAAGCAACCGATCTGGATGGAAAAGTCTTTCAGCTTTTTTGCGCTGATTTGCTGGCGCGGGCAGTTTGTCATGAGCTTGATCATCTCGATGGTATTTTGTTTATTGATCGAGTTGAAAAAGATGAAAAAAATTAAGGTGATATTCATGGGAACAACCGATTTCGGCGTTCCTGCTCTGGAAAGTTTAGTGTCTGCCGGGTATAATGTCGTCGCGGCAATCTGCCAGCCGGATCGACCCAATAAAAGGGGGAAAAAGGTTGAGATACTGCCACTAAAAACTAAAGCATTAGAGCTGGGTATCGCAGTTTTACAGCCTGATAAAATAAATGAGCCGCAATTTATTGAACAGTTAAAGGGGTTTGCAGCAGATATCTTTATCGTTGCGGCCTATGGACAGATATTATCGAAAGAAGTCTTAGAAATACCGCCTTATGGGGCATTAAATATCCATGGTTCACGATTGCCGGAATATCGGGGGGCAGCTCCGATTCAACGCGCCATCATTGATGGAAAAGCAACAACAGGGGTCACTATTATGCAGATGGGCGAAGGGATGGACACCGGAGGTATGCTGTCAATGGCAGAAACTCCGATCACTGAGACCACAACTTTTTTAAGTCTTTACCGAGATTTGTCAGTTTCAGGCGCAGCTTTAATGATCAAAACCCTCGAAAACCTAATGTCAGGATCGCTAAAGCCGATTCCACAAAATGATGCACTGGCAACCTATGCCGAGAAGATCCAAAAGGATACCGGACACATCAACTGGACAAAAAGCAGTCGGGAGATCCTGTTTTTGATAAATGGAACTGATCCCGCGCCAGGGGCATATATTATTTATCGCGATCAAAAAATCAAGTGCTTTCTCCCAGAGATCGTTGTTTGCGAAAACCAGCAAAAACCGGGAACCATTATTATTAGCAATGACCGCGATGGACTTGTTGTTAAAACCTGCGATGGTGCCATAAAAATCGGGTCAGTTCAAGCGCCAAATAAAAAACGGATGGAGACCACTACATTTTTGCGTGGGAATAAATTAGAGATTGGAACTATTTTAAACTAGTCTAAGCAGTTCTTTAGGAAATGATGCTAAGATTAAAAGAAATTACAGGAGGAAATGCAATGTTTTTTTTAGAGTATTATTGGACGATGCTGATACTTGTGCCGGGAATTATTTTTGCCGCCTATGCTCAGATTCAGGTGAGCAGTGCCTATAAAGCATACAGTAGGGTTCCAACAAAAAATGGTTTGACCGGCGCCGATGCGGCTCGGCGACTATTAAATGCCAACGGCTTGAATGCCATTAGTATTGAGAATGTTGCGGGAAATCTAACCGATCACTACGATCCCAGAAACAAAATTATGCGTTTGTCTGCTGGCGTTGGACAACAGGCTAGCGTGGCAGCGGTTGGCATCGCAGCTCACGAAACAGGTCATGCGATTCAGGATAAGGAAGGCTACTGGCCACTGCGGTTTAGAAGTTTCATTGTGCCAATTACTGGTTTTTCCTCAAATTTAGCCTGGCCGATTTTTTTTATCGGACTTATATTCGGGCAAAGCTCGGGTTGGGGGACGACCTTTATGAATCTGGGGATTATTCTATTTTCATTTAGTCTCTTTTTCACAATCGTTACCTTACCGGTAGAATTTAATGCCAGCAAGCGAGCCATTGCCGCATTGGCGGATAATAATCTGTTGCAGCCGGGAGAAGAAGTTGGCGTTAAAAAGGTCTTAAGGGCGGCAGCACTGACCTATGTTGCGGCAGCGGTGATGGCTTTATTAACGTTGGTCAGATTACTTGTATTAAGAGGTTCAAGAGATTGAAAAATATTCGAAAACTTGCGCTGGAAACGCTATTGAGAATCAACTATGACGGAGCCTATTCGAATTTAGAAATTAAAAAAACCTTGCAACGCTTTGCTATTAAAGATGAAGACCGTCGTCTTTACTTAAATATTGTTTACGGTTGTCTTCAGAATCAGATCTATTTGGACTATCTGATTAAACAGCAAAGTAGCCGACCGGTGAATAAATTGCATAAAGAGGTCAGTGAAATATTAAGGATAGCCATTTATCAACTTTATTTTTTGGATAAGATCCCTAATTATGCGATTGTTAATGAATCGGTTAATTTGGCTGCAGAAATTCAGCCCCAGGCTAAAGGCTTTATCAATGGTGTGCTACGAAACATTATGCGAAAAATTGAGAAAGATGGAAAAGAATTCAAATTTGAGAATTGGGATAATGAGAAAGAAGCTTTATCGACACGCTATTCGGTGCCGCTATGGATTGTCCATAAATATTATGAAGTTTATGGGACGGAGAAAGCCGAAGCAATTATTCCGATGCTGAATGAAAAACCGCCATTTACGGTGCGATGTAATACCTTAAAAACATCAGTCGCTCAATTGATAAAAGATTTACAGGATGCTGGGGTCGAGGCCATCCTCGGAGAGCTGTCACCAAATGCCATCCATCTGACCAACCTGGGAATATTTGAGAGCAATATTGAGAATTCCCGCTTATATAGAGATGGTTATTTTCTAATCCAGGATCAGGCCGCGATGCTGACGGTTGAACGGCTAAACCCAAAACCGGGATCCCGGGTTTTAGACATGTGTGCGGCTCCAGGCGGAAAAACAACCTATCTGAGTCAAATGATGGAAAATCAGGGACAGATTATTGGCCGGGACGTGTATGCCAGTCGGTTAGAGCTTGTCAAACAGAGCAGTCAGCGATTGGGTTGTAAAAATATCAGTCTTGAAGATCAGGATGGCTGTAAGTATACATCAGCTGACGAAGAATCATTTGATAAAATTCTATTGGATGCCCCATGTACCGGTCTAGGTGTGATCAGACGAAAGCCAGAGATAAAGTATCATAGCACCAAAGAAGGCCGCAAGGCATTAGTGAAAATGCAGGCGACTTTGCTTGAAAATGCCGTTCGGTATTTAAAACCCGGAGGCGAGTTGCTTTATTCAACTTGCACCATCAATCAAGATGAAAATGAAAATCAGATAAAGAAACTGTTGCTTAAATTTCCCCAGTTGCAGATCATTCCAGATCAAAATGGAAATGACTTTACCTATACCAGTCCATTAATGGATGGTTGCGACAGCTTCTTTCTGTGCTTGTTGAAAAAATAGTGAAGCGAGTAGCGAGTCAGTAAACAACTAGCCGATAAATAATGCCAACGAAATGAAAGTCCTTTTTATAAAAAAAGAATTTTGAAAAAATTGAATTCGTTCAATATTTTTGATATAATAAGACAGTCTATGTAAAGCATCCCGTTAAGTGATATGCTTCTCTGATAGCATAGGAGAAAACATGAAAGAAAATATTTTTGGAAAAGATATCAATGCCTGTGAAGCGGTCATGAAAGACCTTGGTGAAGCTAGGTATCGTGGAAAACAATTGTATCAATGGCTATATGAAAAAAGATGCAACAAATTCAGTGAAATGACCAATTTCTCCAATGAATTAAGAGAAAAACTAACTGATAAATATGAATTGTTTCATGCTAGAATACAGCTTAAACAGGAAGATCATCATGATCGCACAAAAAAATATTTAATTGAGCTAGGCGATGGTCAATACATTGAAGCTGTGTTAATGCACTACGAACATGGCGTATCGTTATGTGTGTCAACACAGGTTGGATGTAATATGGGGTGTAAATTCTGTGCCTCCACAAAAGGTGGTAAAATCAGAGATTTAAGTGCCGCAGAAATGTTAGATCAAATCGTTTTAGCGGAAAAAGCAGAAGAGCTGCGAATTTCGAATATTGTAATTATGGGGATTGGCGAACCGCTTGAAAATTATGAAGAAGTAATTAAATTTATTCGCATTGCTAATACTGGCTTTGGAATCGGACAGCGAAAGATCAGTCTTTCAACCTGTGGAATTATTCCCGGAATCGAAGCCTTAGCTGAAGAAAATCTCCAGATCAATCTTGCCATATCGCTTCATTCTGTTTTTTCAGAACGAAGAAAAGTGTTGATGCCGATCGCAAACCGATACGAGTTGGAGCCTTTGATGGATGCTTGCAAGGCTTATTTTAATAAGACGGGAAGACGCATTACCTACGAGTATGCTTTAATTGATGGCTTTAATGATCGCGATGAAGATATCGCTGGTTTAATCAAGCTTTTAAAAGGAAGTCAAAATCATTTGAATCTGATTGGTTTAAATGAGGTTCAGGAATCAGCTTATAAAGAGAGCCCCCGATTGAATTATTTTTTTGGGGAACTGGAAAAACACGGAGTAAATGTTACGATGAGACGAAAAATGGGAAGAGAAATTGATGCAGCATGTGGTCAGCTTCGAAAAAAAGAGATGAGGATAAGGTGAGTATATGAAATGTGCCTATGGATCCAATGTTGGATCATTAAGAAAGGTAAATCAAGATGCCTATTTGGCAGCAACCATAAAAAACGTTGATCGTATTTCTTATGTTTTTGCAGTGGCAGACGGACTTGGAGGACATCGCAGCGGCGAAATTGCAAGTAAAACGGCAGTGGATTTTATTAAAAACAATTTATCAAATATTCACAATTATTTTGATCCTGAAGAGATGATGTCTTTTGTAAAATCCATTAATCTAGAACTTAAAAAAATTGGTGATGATGAACCCGCTCGTTTGGGCATGGCAACTACCCTGACCATGTGTATCGTTGACGGGAATTATTTATGTATTTGTCATGTCGGCGACAGTCGCACCTACAGCATTACAGCTGATCAAATCATCCGCTTAACAAAAGATCACTCGCTCGTTCAGATTCTCGTCGATGAAGGAAAAATAACCCAGGAAGAAGCAGAAATACATCCTCAAAAAAATGTAATTACGCGAGCCTTGGGAACAGACAATTCAGTCAATGTCGATTTTTATCGCTACGAGATCAATCCCGAGGCAATCTATCTTATCTGTTCGGATGGCCTTTTTAATATGGTTTGTGACCAGGATATGAAGACTATTATTTTGGAAAACAGCCTGGAAGATGCAGCAAAAAAACTCATCGATCTGGCCAACATAAACGGAGGCAAGGACAATATCACCGTTGTTCTGTTCAAGCCTCTAGAAGGGGTGCCGAATGCTCAGTAGAACATTAGGAAAACGCTACGAAATTGTCGAGTTAATTGGACGAGGTGGGATGGCCTACGTTTATAAAGCGCGTGATTTAAAACTAAATCGTTATGTAGCAGTCAAAGTACTGCGTGAAGAATATACTGAAAATGAGCAGTTTATTAAGAAGTTTGATCGCGAATCACAGGCTGTTGCCTGTTTGTCACATCCTAACATTGTCGGTGTCTATGACGTTGGCGTTCAGGATAATATCTATTACATCATCATGGAATATGTTGATGGGATTACATTAAAACAATATTTAATGAGAAAAGGTCGTCTGGAATATACCGAAGCGACTCGATTTGTGATGGATATATCCAACGCCTTACGTTGCGCACATGAGAATAAGATTATCCATCGGGATATCAAACCTCATAATATTCTATTAACCCGGGATCTAGTTCCCAAGGTGGCAGATTTTGGCATTGCCCGTGCGATCACCAGCTCAACGGTCACGATGACAAATCAAACGATGGGTTCGGTTCATTATATTTCACCGGAACAGGCCAAGGGTGGATTTGTCGATGAACGATCAGATCTCTATTCGCTGGGGATATTATATTATGAGCTGTTAACTGGAAAGCTTCCTTTTGATGAAGAAAATACGGTAACCATTGCCATCAAACATATCCAGGAAGAGATTGTGCCACCAAAATTATTGGAGCCTAAAATTCCGGAACGGGTTAATCAGATTGTCGTTAAACTGACTCAAAAAAAACCCGATGAGCGATATCAGAATACTGATGAGCTAATGGAAGACCTGGAAGCAGTATTGGAAAATCTGAGTTTTGGAGCTGGCGATGGTAATCATCTGGGTAATGATACCCACATCATCCGCGAAGGTCTGTTTCACGTTGAGAATACTGGCAGTCATGCCACGGTCAATCCTGACGACGAAGAGGATGATGAGTACTACTATGAAACTCCAAAAGAGACAGCGGCTAGAAAAAAGAAGCGTAAGGCTATTCTTATTTCAGTCTTTGCGGTGGTGGCGATTCTGGCGATGAGTGTGATAGCTTTTGCATTATTCTCTGGCAAGACCGTTGAGGTACCCGATATTAAAGGAAAAACAACTGCAGAGGCGAAAACTGCGCTGGAAGAATTAAATTTGGATCTCGAAGTTGAAAAAGAGATTTATAGTGCTGATGTTGAAGCCGGACAGATTATCACGCAAAATCCCGAGAGTGGCAAAGAGCTGCAAGGTGGGAAAACCGTCAAGGTTACTGTCAGTAAGGGTGTTAAGACCGGAACCATCCCGACAGTTGTTGGAATGAGCGAGACAGAAGCAATAAAAGCTATTGAAGCGGCTAATTTTGTGGTCGGAGAAATTAAACGAGAGTTTAATGGGGACTATAACGCTGATATTGTTTTCCAAATGAATCCAAACGGCAATACCACAGCCAACGAAGGAACAAAGGTTACGATTTATGTCAGCAAAGGTGAAAATCGTGTCACCGTGCCAAGCGTAATTGGTCAAGCAGAAGCCGATGCGAGAAGTACCATCGCTAATGTGGGGTTGACAGTTGGGGCGATTAGCCACGAGACCAGCAACAATTATGCTAAGGGAATAGTGATGAAGCAATCTCCCACTGATGGTAATCAGGTTGGAAATGGATCCGAGATAGCGCTTGTAATCAGTAGTGGTAAGCGATCTACACAGAAATTAACGATCGATTTAAGTGAGTATATTCAAACCACGCCAGCAAAATCGGTTAAGGTTCGCGTTGTTTTAACCGCCGCCGATAAAACTGAAACGGTGGTTTATGAAGGCTCAAATATGTCAGACGATGTTTTTTCAGTCAATGTCGAAGGTGTTGATCGAGAAACATATGAGGTGTTTATTGATGGATCCAGCGTCGGCACTGGCTATATCGATTTTTGATAAAAAATTTATAACGATATCTACGGGTTTATATAACAATTAATCATTCAATTCGTACATTTCCATGAAAGGTTCGACGAGAACGATATTTCAATTGATTGTAGAAACCCGTATTTATTTTAGTAGATTTTGTCGGATTAGAAAAAAGTAAAAACACAACACGGAGGTTTAATAATTGATATCAAACGAACAGCTGCAGGGAAAAATTATCAAGGGAATTGGCGGATTCTATTATGTTAAAACAGATCAGGACAATAAGGTATTAGAGTGTAAGGCAAGAGGTGTGTTAAGACATCAGAAGACGATCCCCACGGTAGGTGATGAAGTAATGATTCAATCGGATAATCCTGGAGAATGGATGATCGAATCAATTCTTCCCCGAAAAAATATCTTTATAAGACCGCCAGTGGCCAATGTCGATATTGGTCTGATTGTCTTTTCAATGACACATCCCAAACCAAATCTACTGCTCCTCGATATGCTTTTAATCAGTTCAGAAATTCAGAATGTCGTGCCGATCGTGTGTTTTACAAAAAGGGATTTGACTAGTTCGGCTGAAGAAATCGCAATCAAAGAAATCTACGAAAAAACGCCATATAAACTGTTTTTCTTCAGTAAGAATGATACAGCCACAATGGATGAGATAATCCTCGAAATAGGCGGTAAAACAGCCTTTATGGCCGGTCCGTCAGGGGTTGGTAAATCGACGATGGCAAATTACTTATGTGCTGATCAAACGATGGAGACCGGTGCCCTGAGCCAAAAATTAAAAAGAGGCAAACATACGACTCGTCATGTGGAGTTGCTAGAAACCAAGAATGGCGGTTATTTACTGGATACCCCGGGGTTTTCTTCATATGAAATTTCGGATATGATTAAACCAGAAGAATTGCGGGAGTACTTCCCAGAATTCTCGCGTGGCGAGTGTCGATTTAAAAGCTGTCTTCATAAAGAAGAACCAGGTTGTGATGTTAAAAAATCTGTTGAAACTGGAGAAATCAGCGCAGTCCGATATGACCATTATTTAAGTCTACTGGAAGAGATAAAAAAGGATCAGTATCGATGAGGGTGATTATATTTACAAATGGTGAATATAAGAATAAAGATTTTTATGAGGAATATTTAAGGGAATTTAAAGCCGATTATCTGATCTGTGCAGACGGCGGGGCAAACTACGCCAGAGAACTGAATATCAAACCAAATATAATTATTGGCGATATGGATTCAATTACGGCAGAAACCAAACTATTTTTCAAAGAGACCAGTTTTGAATGTTATCCGACTAAAAAAGATCAAACAGATACCGAACTGGCGATTTTTCACGCGATTGAAATAGGGGCTACTGAAGTGGTTATTCTTGGCGGCCTGGGTTCCCGGATGGATCATAGTCTGGGTAATATCTATTTGCTCAAACGCTTTTTGGACGTTGGCATAGCAGCTGAAATAGTTAATGAAAACAATCGCATTCGCTTAATCAGGGAAACGACAAGCTTTCATTTTCCAATTGGAAGCACCGTTTCAATATTACCGATTGACGGCAATGTCGAGGGATTAACGATTAGCGGATTTGAATATCCCATTACCGCAGGTCAGATGACGATCGACAAACCTTATGGGATCAGTAATGTGACAAATAATAACACTCAGCAGATCGTTTTGTCAAAGGGGATGTTACTACTTATTATTTCGAAAGACTAAAGTTGCGGGAGTGAATTTAGTGAAAGAAAAATAGTCAGAGAGTCTGATTTTTCAATAGGGTCAGCACATATCAGGCGGATAAAGTTAATCGCTTAAAATTGTTTTGGCGCAAGAAAAAAGAGTCTAATTAAAGACTCTTCAACTATTGTTCTGAAGATAAAAGAGACTAGGCTCTTTCGACTTTACCGGATCTCAAACAACGTGTACAAACACTAATTCGTTGTGGTGTGCCTTCAATTACAACTTTAACTCTTTGCAAATTGGGTTTCCAAACTCGTTTATTGTGTTTATTTGAATGACTAACCTGGTTGCCACTTACAACGGTTTTTTTACATACAAAACATTCTTTAGCCATGACATAACCTCCCTTACGCTTACCTTTTATAAAACAAGGTGTATTATATCATGAAAAATAAAAATAAAGCAATAGAAATTTTGACTTAAGTGGAATTATTATGTAAAATAGATTATTATTAAAAAAAGGAGCAATTCGATGAAAGTAAATAGTGAGTTAGGTTATATTGATATCACCCGAAAAGCAATTGCAGATATTGCTGGAAACGCCGCAATGGAGTGCTATGGTCTGGTTGGGATGGCTCATAAACGGGGAAAGGACGGCTTGATAGAAATTCTTTCAGGTGATCAGGCCAATAAAGGAGTAGGTGTGATCATCGAAGATGAGCGCTTAGTGATAGACCTATATGTGATTGTAGAATATGCTATTAAAATTTCGGTTGTTGCAGAAAATATCATAGCTAATGTAAAATACCGGGTCGAAAAAGAAACATCATTAAAAGTGAAGCGCATTTCTGTGAATGTTGTCAGTGTGCGTGTGTAAATGGAGGTCAGAATGAAAACCCAGACAATTGACGGAGAAATGCTTATAAAAATGTTTCGTTTTGGGGCTAAAAATTTAGAAATTAACAAACGAATTGTCGATGAACTGAATGTTTTTCCGGTACCGGATGGTGATACCGGAACAAACATGTCACTGACCTTTAGTCATTCGGTTTCCGAATTTGATAAAATAGAAAAACTAAATGTCTATAGTGTTGCCAAATCGGCCTCGTCAGGAGCCTTGATTGGTGCCCGGGGTAATTCGGGGGTGATCCTTTCGCAGTTACTAAGAGGGTTTGCAGAAGGTTGCAAAGGCCAGGAAGTGCTCGATATCCAAGTTTTAGCAGGCGCCATAAAGCTAGCATCAGATGTCGCTTATAAAGCAGTCATGAAACCCACCGAAGGAACGATTCTTACCGTCGCCCGGGAGATGGGCGAGTTTGCAATCGCGAAACACTCTGCTTATGACAGCTTGGAAAGCTTTATTACGGATGTTATTGCACACGGTAAGGTCACCCTCGAAAAGACTCCGGAGTTGCTTCCTGTTTTAAAAGAAGCTGGCGTGGTCGATGCCGGCGGACAGGGTCTGATTTGTATTGTAGAAGGGGCTCTAAAGGCACTTCTAAACGAAGAATTAGGGATGGAGCTGGAGATTAAACCAAGCAACCTCGACAAGTTTGTCGACGACTCCCACATGAGACCCGAAGATATCACCTTTGGTTATTGTACAGAGTTTATTATACAAGAAGCTGCTGAGGTCGATGAAGCCGAATTAAGGGCCTATTTGGACACCCTGGGAGACAGTGTTGTTGTCGTTAAGGATGATGCCATCGTCAAGGTTCATCTACATACCGATAACCCTGGGCTGGCATTAGAACGAGCCGGTAGCCTAGGCGGCTTAATCCGAATTAAAATCGACAATATGCGGGAGCAGTTTGCATCCAAGGGAAGCAAATCAGATGAGGCACTGATGCCCTATGGATTTATCGCAGTTTCACCGGGTGACGGGCTAACAAAGCTCTTTAAAGACCTCGGGGTGACCCGAGTTATTTCAGGTGGTCAGACGATGAATCCCAGCACCCAGGATTTTTTAAATGAGGTTGATCGACTGAATGCGGAAACAATTTTTATTTTCCCCAACAACAGTAATATTATTATGGCAGCCAAACAAGCCAGTGAAATATCAGATAAGCAGGTTCACGTGATCGCTTCAAAAAATATCCCTCAATGTATCGCGGCGATGTTGGCGTTTTCCCCAGAGATAAAGCCAGCCGAGAATGGTGCGGCAATGTCTGATGCCATCAATCATGTGGCCACCGGGGAAGTGACTTACGCGGTCAGAGACACGAAAATTAATGGTTTGAAAATTAAGAAATCGAATGTCATCGGGATTACCGAGGGTGAAATCAAGTTCACTGGAAAAAACATCAAGGGCGTTACCGAAGAACTCCTTACTGATATGGTAAACGAGGATAGTGAGCTGATCTCTATTTATTACGGAAAAGATGTTTCCGAAGAAGATGCCATTAGCTTAGCTGAAGATTTGACCAACACTTTCGAGGAATGCGATGTCGAAATGCATTACGGCGGACAACCCTTGTACTATTACATTGTCTCAGTTGAGTAGTATTTAATCGAAATTCAGAGAAAAGATGAATATGAGGAAAAGCCATGAAATGGGAAGATTCACTGGATAAAATAAAAGGGGTTGGACCCAAGCGGCGAGAAGCTCTGGCGACGGCTGGGATTAAAACAGTGGGTAATCTTTTGTCTTATTATCCCAGAAAGTATCTTGACCGCAGTGTTTTTGGAAGTCCTGAACTATTTTGTGAGGATCAGGAAATTTCCCTTAAAGCAATTGTTTTAGATAAGGGGCGGCTCAATCGGATTCGGGGAAATCTGTCGATCTATACAGTGCCACTGCTATGGGAAGAAAAAAAACTGTCGGCCGTGTTTTTTAATCAACCCTATTTAAAAAACACCTTCCAGGAGAATCACGATTATTATTTCTACGGTAAGGTTAAAAAAGCCTACGGGGAGATAAAGATCACCAACCCGCAGTTTGTGATTGCCAGTAATCCAGGTAAATTTTTTGAGCTGACACCAGTGTACCGGAAGATTCAAGGGGTTCCCAGCAGTGTCATTCCAAAGATCTTGAGTCAATTATTTGCCAGCGATTTGGAGATCCCGGATTCGATGCCGGAAGAAATTCGTTTATCTGAAAAATTAATGGACATGAAAAGCGCCTTAAAGGGTATCCATTTTCCCCAAAAGGCGGAAGATGTCATTAGGGGGACAGAGCGGCTCAAATTTAATGAAGCCCTGAAAATAAACATGGGGATAATCGCCAGTGCCCGGGATAAAAGCTACTCGGATATCGCAATTAATCTATTTTCTGGTTTAAAAGCTTTTATCAGTAGTTTACCCTATGATCTGACCAACAGCCAAGAATCGGTGATTGGTGATATGGTCGCTGATTTAAAAAGCGGTCAAGTCATGAATCGACTGGTTCAGGGTGATGTCGGTTCTGGTAAAACGGTTATTGCGGTGATTGCCGCCTGTCTGATGGCGCAAAATGGTTATCAGACAGCCTATATGGCACCTACTGAGATCTTGGCACAGCAGCATGGACGTAGCTTTAGGGAGCTTTTAAGAAATACCGGCATTACTGTGGAAGTAGTGACTGGAAGTCTGAAAGCCAAAGAAAAGCGCGAGATTCTAGATCGGGTCGCTAAGGGAGAGGTATCCGTGATTATCGGTACCCATGCATTGATCCAGCAGGCGGTCGATTATTATAATCTGGGGTTGGTGATCACTGATGAACAACACCGTTTTGGAGTTAAGCAGCGGAGTCAATTATCATTAAAAGGAAAAAAGCCCCACACCATGGTTATGAGTGCCACGCCGATTCCCAGAACATTGGCGTTAATACTGTACGGCGATTTGTCAGTATCCTATATCGATGAGCTACCAAAAGGCCGGAAACCGATTAAAACCTACTGTTATAATGAAGCATCACTGCATAAAATTCTGGGGTTTATCGAGGCGGAGATGTCAAAAGGCCGGCAGACCTTTGTGATTTGTCCATTTATTGAGGCATCCGAAGAGCTCGAAGCGGTACGGGATACGGAATCGGTCTATTTGGAGGTACAGCAAAAAATTGAATCGAAATATCGGCTTGGATGCCTGCACGGTCGTCTAAAAAGTGATGACAAAGAATCAATCATCAAGGCCTTCAACCAGGGTGAGATCGATTGCCTCGTTGCGACCAGTATTATTGAGGTTGGTATTGACGTACCGAATGTTAGCACGATGGTGATTCTCAGTGCCGAACGATTTGGACTATCCCAGCTTCATCAGCTGCGTGGTCGGGTGGGACGGGGAAGCCATCAGTCGTTTTGTTTTTTAGTTACCAATTCTAAAAGTGAGGAGACCATCGCTCGGATGAAGGTGATTGTGAATAATCGCAACGGCCGAAAGATCGCTGATGAGGATTTTAAATTGCGGGGACCTGGGGACTATTTTGGCTTTAAACAGCACGGCTTGCCTAAACTCGGGTTACTCAACCCCAGCGAAGAGTTGGCCTTGATTAAACGCACCAAAGAAATTGCGGCGATCATTTTTGAATCCAACAATCTGGAAATGATGACCTTTAGAAACGACGTACTGAAATCATTTTATATCGATATAGCAGATATATCTTTTAATTAGGAGGGGAAATGAGAATAATTGCCGGTGAAAAGCGTGGGAAAAAATTGGTGACCATTACAGGTAATAGTATCCGACCAACGGCAGATAAAATCAAGGGGGCTATTTTTAATAGTCTTCAAAATGAAATCCGCGACGCGACTGTATTTGTGGACTTGTTTTCGGGAACGGGAGCGATGGGGCTCGAAGCACTCAGTCGGGGAGTGGCATCGGCATATTTTTTCGATATTGCAAAGGAGAGCATCCAGACAACAAAAAAAAACATCAGCCTGCTGGGTTACGAAAATCGAGCCAAGGTCTTTAATCAGTCGGCTTGCAGTGGGATAGAAATGTTGGCTCAAAACAAGGTGAAATGTGATGTGATCTTTATTGACCCGCCATATTGTCAGGTCGAGGAGATTTATCAATTACTAGAAATGATTTCTGGAAAAGAAATTCTTTCTGAGCATGGAAAATTAGTGATAGAAACAGAAAAATCTGTTATAATGCCATTAGTAAAAAATAAATTAACGTGTTACAAGTCAAAAAAATACGGTATCACGACAATTAGTTATTATTCTAGGGAGAATTATGAGCACAAAAATTGCAGTTTACCCCGGGAGTTTTGATCCCATAACAAAAGGTCATCTCGACATGATTGAACGAGCAACCAAAATATTTGATAAGGTGATTGTTTGTGTGATGGTTAACAGCAGCAAAAATTATCTTTTTTCCTGTGAGGAACGGATTGGCTTAATTAAAGATTGCCTTCACGGAATCGAAAACGTTGAAGTTGATTTTCATGATGGTCTTCTGATCGATTATGCACGAATGAGAAAAACCAATATCATTGTCAAGGGGCTTCGGGCTTTTTTGGATTTTGAATATGAATTTCAAATGGCATTAACCAATAAGCATCTTGATAATGAGATTGAAACTTTTTTTATGATAACAAGCAATAAACACTCGTATTTAAGTTCGACATTAGTAAAGGAACTTGTTAAATATCAGGGGGACGTATCCGATTTTTTACCTGAAAATGTAGAAAAGGCGATACAAAAGAAGTATGAGGAAGGATGTATGAAATGAGGGTACTTGACTTATTAGCAGAATTAGAAGAAGTCGTGGAAAAAGGAAACACGCTTCCCTTTTCATCTAAAGCGTTAGTAAATCCTGAAGAAGTGATTGAGATCATTGATGAAATCAGAGATTCGCTGCCGGAAGAACTGGCAGAAGCAAAAAAAATAGTTGCTGAGCGTAAAAAAATTATTTTTGCAGCCCAAAGTGAAGCAGACCATATTAAAGCAGAGGCAGAAAAGCGACTAAGAGAATTAATTGACACGAATGAAATAACAAAAAATGCCACAGCCAACGCCAATGAGATTATGCGAAACGCAAACATGAGCGCCAAGGCCTTAAAAACAGGTACGCAAAACTATGCTGACAAGCTGCTCTATAGTTTTCAGATCCAGTTAAAAGAAATGAACGATCAAATTGAACAGAATCGGCGAGAGTTAAAAAACATGAAATAATTGGCAATACTAGGGTTGTGTGATGAACACGGCCTTTTTTATGCCTGGCTACTAAAATAAAAGAGGTTGATAAAATGATAGAAATAGGAAAAGTACAAACACTAACAATTGAACGGATCACACCAATCGGCGCATATTTATCGGACGGATTCGATACCATCGAGGTCGTCTTATTACCAGAGAAGGAAGTGCCAAAAAATTCCCGAGCCGGTGATCAAATCGATGTATTTATTTATCGGGATTCGAAGGATCGGTTGATATCGACAACTCGGGAACCAAAGATTCAGCTCGGCGCTTTTGCAGCACTTAAGGTTGCCGATATTACCAAGGTCGGCGCCTTTCTGGAATGGGGACTTGAAAAAGATCTGTTACTTCCTTATAACGAGCAAACCGTCAAGGTACAAAAAGGCCGTGATTATCTGGTAAATCTATATACCGATAAAAGTGATCGTTTATGTGCAACCATGAAGATCTATCCCTTGCTGAAGGTCGGCGCACCCTACAAGGTAGGTGATTGGATTGAAGGCTATGTGTATCAGATTAATCCCGAAATCGGCGCCTTTGTGGCGGTCGATAATCGCTATCACGGTTTGATTTTGATCAAAGATGCCAATTCAGATATTCAGTGCGGTGAAAAAATTCATGCCCGCGTATCTGAAATCCGCAACGACGGAAAATTGGTCTTGAGTCCTAACAAAAAAGCCTACAAAGAGATACCCAAAGATGCCGTTGAGATTTTGACAAAATTAAACGAAAGTCAAGGTTTCTTGCCGTATAATGATAAAACCGAGGCGTTTGTAATAAAAAAAGAATTTAATATGAGTAAGAGTTCTTTTAAGCGCGCTGTGGGTAAATTATTAAAAGAGAAAAAAATCAAAATAACGGAAAGAGGCATTGAGAAAAATGGAAAATAAAAAGTCCCGGGTGGTTATCATGGGTTGTGAATCCTATGATAATGAACTAGTTTATGAGAAACTAAAATCTGCTGTGGAATTACTCGGCGGGATCGAACAATTTGTAAACAGGCAAGAGCGGATTTTACTCAAACCGAATCTGCTCAGAGGAAAAACACCTGATGCTGGCGTTACCACACATCCGGCAGTATTTGAAGCAATCATACGACTACTCAAAGAGGCGGACTATAATCGCCTTTTCTATGGTGATTCACCAGGCTTTGGCTCTCCCACTGGTGCTGCCAAAGAAAGTGGACTCGCTGCGATAGCGGCGCAGTATGAGATCCCCTTAAAAGATTTTAGTAGCGGTCAGCAAATGGATTTCTTACTTGGGATCGGAACCAAGAAATTTGATATCGCTCAGGGTGTTTTAGAGAGTGATGCGATTATCAGTCTTTCAAAGATGAAAACCCACGGTCTAACCCGAATCACCGGGGCGATTAAAAACCAATTCGGTTGTGTTTATGGTTTGAATAAGGGGATGTCCCATGCCCATTACCCGAGTGTTAAAAGCTTTTCAAAAATGCTGGTGGACTTGAACCGCTATCTTAGTCCCAAATTGAGACTTTTTGTGATGGACGGAATTGTGGCCATGGAAGGCAATGGCCCGGCATCAGGAAAACCCGTGCCGATGAAGGTATTGTTGGTATCCGATGATCCCGTTGCTTTAGATGCGACCTTTGCCAGAATGATTAATCTTGATCCTAGCTTTATCCCAACGATTACCGATGGTGAAGAAATGGAATTGGGATACTGGACCGAAGAAAAGATTGAAATTTTAGGCGAACCGCTTGAAAAATTTTATAATCCTGACTTTGACGTGGTTCGGATTCCTGTTCATGATGGTGAGCCGTCTACTCTTTCAGTATTAAAACCGATTCAAGATTTGATCATTCAGAAACCGGTAGTTGATAAGGAGAAATGTATTGGCTGTGGCATCTGCCAAGAGAGCTGTCCGGTCGAAAAAAAGGCCATCCGGATTGTCGAGAGGAAACGGAGAAAGTATCCCTTGTATTTTTACAATCGCTGCATTCGCTGCTATTGCTGTCAGGAAATGTGCCCAGTCGGCGCAATCTCAGTCAAAACGCCGCTGCTAGGAAAATTGACTATTTATAAAAATATTTGACATGGTTTCCAAATGTGTATGAACAATAATCTTTACTTGATGAGGAAAAAAAGTCATTGACAAAATATCTAAATTTTAATATGATAAGCGGAAATACTTAAAAAGGGAGTGATTCCACTGTTAGCGTCAAAATTAATTTTAAAATGTCTAGAACGAGAAAATGTTGAGTTTGTGTTTGGTTATCCGGGAGGTGCACTGCTACCTCTCTATGAAGCATTTAGAACATCACCGATTAAACATATTTTAGTACGAAACGAACAGACGGCACCGCATTACGCAAGTGGGTATGCCAGAGAATCTGGGCGTGTTGGCGTATGTTTGGCAACATCGGGTCCTGGAGCAACCAATCTTGTAACCGGTATTGCAACCGCTTACCTTGATTCAATTCCAATTGTAGCGATCACCGGTCAGGTAGATCGGGCACTTATCGGAACGGATGCCTTCCAGGAGGCAGATATCACTGGTGCAACCGCTCCCTTTACAAAACACAGTTATTTAGTTCAAAATGCTGCTGACATCCCACGAATCATCAGGGAAGCCTTTCATATTGCCTCTACAGGTCGTCCGGGACCAGTATTGATTGATATTCCCCGAGATGTTCAGCTGGAAAATGTTAAGACTGGGTTGACCTATGACAAGGTTGATATCATGGGCTATAAACCTAACTTGAATGGCCACAGCGGACAGATCAAGCGAGCGATCAAAAAGATAAAAGAAGCGGAGAAACCGGTTATTTATGCCGGTGGTGGCGTAGTGCTGGGAAATGCGCAGAAGGAATTGCTGGCTTTTGCAGAGCAAAACAATGTACCCGTGATTACCTCACTAATGGGGATTGGCGCCTTTCCGGAAGATCACCCCTTATACTGTGGTATTGTTGGTAGTCATGGCTATAAATATTCCAATGTGGTAATGAACGGTGCTGACCTGATTATTAATGTAGGTGCCCGAATGTCTAATCGCGCTACCTCAAATCTGACTAAATTTGAAAAAGATACTGACTTTGTGCACATTGATATCGATCCTGCGGAAATTGGTAAAAACATGGAAACAAATATTCCAATTGTCGGAGATGCCAAAACGGTTTTAGCGGAACTGATTCAAAAGGATACCCTCACGGATCATGGCGCCTGGCTTGCTGAAATTGAAACCATCCGCAGCGAGAATCCGCTGGTTTACGATGCGGATCCGCCTTGTAGCGATCTGATCAATCCTAAAATATTGTTTAAGGATATGTCTGAAATGACTTCAGATGATGCCACTGTGGTTGGTGATGTAGGGCTCAATCAGATCTGGTCAGCCCTGTATTACCGAATTATAAAAAACCGAAGATACTATACTTCAGGGGGATTAGGCACCATGGGATACAGCATTCCGGCAGCCTGTGGGGCATCTTTTGCGACCTTAGAAAAACCCAAGCAAGTTTTCATTGTCTGCGGCGATGGCAGTTTTCAAATGAGTATGGGTGAGCTGGGAGTTATTGCTGAATATCAGCTGAATGTCAATATCATTCTGATTACCAATACTAAGCTGGGAATGGTACGGCAACTGCAGTTTGACAACTATGGAAAAGGACATTACAGTGGCACGGATATTAATTTTGATATCGATTTTATGAAACTGGCCGAAGCTTATGGCATAAAGAGCTTTAAGGTTGACAAAAACGTCGACTTTAACAAGGTACTCCCGGAAGCAATTAAACACCAGGGACCGACCTTGATTCAATGCCAGGTTCATCCGGATTTCATAAGGATTTAGGGAGAGTGACAATGGAGAAGAAAACCTGTTTATCATTATTGGTAGAAAATAATTTTGGTGTATTAAGCCGCATTTCAGGACTTTTTGCCAGACGCGGCTATAATATTGACAGCCTGACGGTAGGAACCACAGAGAGTACCGATCTTTCACGGATTACCATCACGGTTACCGGTGACGATCAAATCCTGACCCAAATAAAGAAACAACTCAATAAACTCATTGATGTCATTACAGTTATTGAGTTAAAAGCAGATGATTCGATTATCAGAGAGTTGGTCTTTATCAAGGTCAAGGCTGATGATACAACTCGATCTCAGATTGTTGAAATTGCAAATATGTTTCGAGCCAATATTGTCGATGTATCAAGAGAAAGTCTGGTCATTGAAATTACTGGTACCCGATACAAAATTGAAGGTTTCTTCGAAATGGTTGAGCCCTATGGTATCTTAGAATTTGTCCGATCAGGAGATACTGGTTTGCAGCGAGGCGGAAAAATTCTGTCTCATTAATAAAAATATGAACAATATATGATTACGAACCGCTGGAAAATATTTCAGCGGTTCGTAACGGTTAAGATACTTTTGATTATTTCATTTTTTACTTAAATTATGAACATATTTACCATTTTTTATACATTAAAAAGTGTATAATTAAGAGGATGAGAAAAAATAAAAAATGATGTCTATCTGCCGAAGTTGAAAGGAGTTTTATCATATGAGTCATGAAATACAGGAACATCACCATGAGCATGCACACGGTTGCAGCTGCGGTTGTCAAGGGGATCAACATAATCCCTTTGAAGAGCTATCACCGGTGCTGGATCAATACGCCGACATCCCCGGAAGTCTGATCACCATCATGCAGAAAGCGCAGGAACTGTATGGCTTTTTATCGGTTGAGTTGATGCGCCATATTGCTGTGGAAACGCACACCAGCATTGCCAAGGTTTACGGCGTTGCCACCTTCTACACCCAGTTTAGATTTGAACCGGTGGGGAAATACCTAATCATGCTATGTCAGGGAACCGCCTGTCATGTCAACGGTTCAAAGCAGGTAGAGGAAGCGGTGATAGATTATCTGGAGATCACAGAAGGCGAGACCACTGCTGATGGACTGTTTACGCTGAATAACGTCGCCTGTTTGGGCTGCTGCAGCTTGTCTCCAGTGATGATGATCAACGACGACACCTATGGACAGCTGACCAAAGATAAGGTGACCCATATTCTAGCTGAGCTAAAAGAAGCTGCCAGTGCCGAAGTCAGCGGATTAAAGATGATTGAAAATGAGGTGACAGTATGAAAATCGTAATCGGAGCAGGGAGCTGTGGGATTGCCGCCGGAGCCCATAAGGTAGAGACCGCTTTTGAAGCGATCATTGCCGAAAAGGGTCTGGATCTGTCGCTTGAACAAACCGGGTGTATTGGCACCTGTTACCTGGAACCTATTGTTGACGTAATTGACAATGACGGAAAGAAGATAACTTTTGTTAATGTCACCACTGACGATGCCCGACGAATCATTGAAGATTATGTCCTTGGGGAAAACGCACTCAAAGAGATGCAGATATCGGAATCTGACATCACCATGATCGGCAAACAGAAACGGATCGTGCTGCGAAACTCCGGTATCATTGATCCCGAACGGATTGAAGATTATCAGGCAGTCGATGGTTACCTGGCAGCTAAAAAATGTCTCACCGAGATGACCCCTGAAGAAATTATTGAAACCGTCAAAATAGCTGGCTTAAAAGGCCGGGGTGGTGCCGGATTCCCGACCTGGTTCAAATGGGATGCCGCCAAAAAATCCCCGGGTAAAACCAAATATATGGTCTGTAACGCCGACGAGGGCGATCCCGGAGCTTTTATGGATCGATCCGTTCTTGAAAGTGACCCCCATGCTCTGATCGAAGGGATGCTAATTGGCGCTAAAGCCATTGGCGCCAACGAAGGAGTCATCTACGTCCGGGCTGAGTACCCGCTGGCGATTGTGCGTTTGCAAAATGCCATTGATCAGGCTCGCGAAAAAGGCTTCCTGGGAAAAGACATCTTTGAGACCGGATTCGACTTCGATCTGCGCATAAAAGCCGGTGCCGGTGCCTTTGTCTGCGGTGAAGAAACGGCGCTGATCGCTTCATTAGAAGGTGAACGCGGGATGCCCCGGTTAAAACCCCCCTTTCCAGCCCAGAAAGGCTATTGGAATGCACCGACCAATATTAACAATGTCGAAACCTTCGCCAATGTTCCCTGGATTTTTAGAAATGGCGGCGAAGCCTACGCGGCTTTAGGAACCAAAGAAAGTAAAGGGACCAAGGTTTTTGCCCTGACCGGTAAGGTCAAACGGGGTGGCTTGGTAGAGATTCCCATGGGATTAACACTAAGGGATGTTATTTATGAGATTGGTGGGGGGATCAAAGAAGATATAGCCTTTAAAGCCGTTCAAATGGGTGGCCCATCCGGTGGATGTATTCCGGCCAGCCTGCTTGATACCCAGATTGACTATGCCGAAATCACTAAAACCGGTGCCATCATGGGGTCTGGCGGGATGGTAGTTATGGATGAAAATACCTGTATGGTCGATATGGCTCGGTTTTTCCTCGACTTCACCTGTAAGGAATCCTGTGGCAAATGTACCTACTGTCGGGTCGGTACCACCAGGATGCTCGAAATCCTCAACCGGATTACCCAGGGTGAAGGTCAGGATGGTGACATCGAATTGCTCGAAGAACTTTCTTACAAGATCAAAGAAGGCTCGATGTGTGGTCTGGGTCAGACCGCCCCTAATCCGATCCTCACCACCATCAAATATTTCCGAAACGAGTACGAAGACCATATCTACAACAAAAAATGTACCGCCAAAAGCTGTAAACCGCTATTGACCTATACGATTGATCAAGAAAAATGTGTCGGTTGTGGTGCTTGTAAGAAAAATTGCCCTGTTGATGCGATTGCCGGTGAAAAGAAAAAAGTCCATCAGATCGATCAGGAGCTTTGTATCAAGTGCGGTAAATGCTTCGCTGTCTGTAAGTTTGATTCCGTCATTATTGATTAGAAAGGAGTGGGAGAATGAAACAATATAAAATGAACATCGATGGAAAAGAAGTGACCGGTTATCCCGGACAAACCATTTTAGAAGTAGCCCGGAAAAATGCAATTGATATCCCCACCCTGTGCTATGACGAACGACTGGAGATCTATGGTTCTTGTGGTCTTTGTGTGGTGGAGGTTGCCGGCATTCCCAAGATTTTAAAAGCCTGTGCCACTGAGATTAGTGACAACATGGTAGTCAATACGAAGACCCCCCGGGTCATTGAATCGCGAAAAACAAATCTGGAGTTACTGCTCTCCAAACATATCGGTGATTGCGTTGCCCCCTGTAAATTAGCCTGCCCCGGTACCACCGACTGTCAGGGCTACGTTGGCTTAATCGCCAATGGCGAATTTCATGAAGCCTTAAAGTTGATCAAAGAACAACTTCCGCTACCCGGAGCGATTGGCCGGGTCTGTCCGCATCCCTGCGAAACTGCCTGTCGCCGGGGGGAAGTGGATCAACCCATTGCGATTGCCTGGCTCAAACGTTTTGCCGCCGACTATGACATGACCCATGAGATGTTTCTCCCGGAAATTGCGAAAGCTAGTGGCAAGTCCATCGGGGTAATCGGTGGCGGACCCGGTGGTCTTACCGCCGCCTACTACCTGATTCAATCCGGCCATGCTGTTACCATTTATGATGCGATGCCGATGATGGGCGGGATGCTCCGATATGGTATCCCTGAATACCGGTTACCCAAAGGGGTTGTCGATGAAGAAGTGGGGCTGATCGAAGAGATGGGTGTTATCTTTAAAAACAACACCCGGGTGGGCGTTGATATTCCCTTTGAAACCATCCGACAAAACCATGATGCCGTCTATGTTGCTCTAGGTGCCTGGACCAGTTCCGGCCTGCGTTGCGAAGGGATTGATGCTAAAGGCGTCATCGGCGGGATTGAACTGTTGCAGCAGGTGGCCAATAACGAACCCATCACCCTTGGTGAAAAAGTCGCTATCGTCGGTGGTGGCAATACCGCCATGGATGCTTGCCGAACCGCTCTGCGCCTTGGTGCCAAAGAAGTCTATAATATTTACCGAAGGACTAAAGCTGAAATGCCAGCGGAAGAAATTGAAATTATCGAAGCGGAAGAAGAAGGGGTGGTTTTTAAAAACCTGACTAACCCGATTGAAGTCATTAAGGGTGATGACGGACAGATCGTCAAAATAAGGCTTCAGAAAATGGCGCTTGGTGAACCTGATGCCAGCGGGCGCAGAAGCCCGGTGCCGATTGAAGGTGAAGAAGAGAGTCTGGATATTGACACCCTGATTCTGGCCATTGGCCAGGGGATCAACCCCAAAGGACTGGATCAATTGGAACTGACCAAATGGAATACCGTCCTGGCTGACGAACAAACCTTCCGGACTAATCTGGATGGCGTTTTTGCTGGCGGGGATTGTATCAACAGCGGCGCCTCGATTGTCATTAAGGCTGTCGGTGATGCCAAAAAAGCCGTTCCTTTTATCGAAGGCTACTTAAACGGTGATACCATTGACTACCACGAACCTTACTTTGTGATTCGCGAAGCGGTCGATCAGGACTACCTGGAAAGCATCAAGAAAAACAAGCGTCCAGCGATGAACCACCTGGCTCCAGATGCCCGAAATGATAATTTTCTGGAAGTAGTGGAAGGGTATAATCCTGTCCAGGCTGTTAAAGAAGGAGAACGTTGTCTCGAATGCGGTTGCCAGGCTTACTTTGAATGTAAACTGGTTGCCTACGCTAATGAATATCAGGTCAAGCCCGAACGTTTTAAAGGCAAGAACCCGGAAGCAAAAATCCAGGACGACCACCCCTTTGTGATCCGGGATAACAGCAAGTGTATTACCTGTGGCCTCTGTGTCCGGGTCTGTGAGGAGATTGTCGGTGTGACGGCCTTGGGTCTGGTTGACCGCGGTTTTGAAACGATTGTGGAACCGGCTCTGCGTCAGCCATTAAAAGACACTGGCTGCGTCAGTTGTGGACTATGTATCTCGGTTTGTCCGACCGGTGCCTTACGAGAAGGTCTCACCGGCATTAAACAGATTCCCATGGATACCGACAAAACCGAATCCACCTGTGGCTACTGTTCTGCTGGTTGTCAGATTGTCATTGAATCGAAGGGTGACATGATCATCAAAGCTGTTCCTCAGAAGCACCACCAAGAGATCAATCAAGGGGTTATGTGTGGACGGGGACGGTTTGGTACTAACCTGGTGCAGTGGGGTGAGCGACTGATGACACCACTGATTCGGAATAAACAGGGTGAACTGAGACCAGCAAGTTGGTATGATGCTTTTGTGACCATCGCTAAAAAATCTCAGAGCATCGCCGCCCGCTACGGCACCGCTGCCGTGAAAATGGCGATTTCACCGAAGTACACCAACGAAGAAATTTATAATATGATCGAGCTGGCCAAGGTACTCCGAGCCGAAACCTTCAGTTTTTCCAATCGTGAACATGGTGAAGACACGATTCTCACGGGTAACCATGCGGTTTTAGATATGAATGCAATTGTAACCGCAGATACCATTCTGGTACTCGGGTTGCTACCCGTGAATAACCCGATTGTGAAGTATAAGTTGTCTCAGGCATCTAAAAACGGCGCCAATATTTTTGTTATTAACCATTTAGAAAGCGGTTATGATCATCTTGCCGATGAGTTCATCACCGAATGCGATGATCTTGAATTCCTGGCGGAAATCACCAAATACGTCATCGAAAATGGCGCTTTGAAAGCAGACATCGCGAATTTGGAGGCATTAAAAACATCGCTGGCAGATTTTGATATCTGCGACCAAGCTCAGATCATTGGTGAAGGCCTGGTTAATGCCAAAAGCCTGGTAGTTGTTATGGGTGATAAGTATATCACTGCTGAAGCGTCAGCTCTGGTTGGCAATATCCTTGGCCTGCTGGGAAAAACTGATGGCAAACGTAGTGGAATTTTCAGAGTAGCAGTTAAGAATAACAGCATCGGACTCAATGCCTTGGGGGTAACGAACAGTCCAGAGATTCTTAAAGAAGCAAAGGCTCTGCTGATTTTTGGTGAGGAACCCAATGCGGATCTAAGTGGATATGAATTTTTAATGGTTCAGGATACCCACCTGAGCTCGGCTGCCCAGAAAGCTGATGTGGTGTTGCCAGCACTGGCCTTCCCGGAAGTAAGCGGTACCTTTGTGAACACGGAAGGTCGCTTGCTTAAGGTGAAGAAGTCGGTAGAAAATCCCTTGGGAATGAACAATATCAATATGATTCAGGCGATTGCAGAAATTCTGGCGAAGGATCTTGGCGCAGTTTGTCCAAATGCGATTTTAAAAACCATCGGGGAAACCAATGATGCGTTTAAGAACGTCGCGGTTGGAGAAATACTAAACCAGCAAATACTAGAAGCAGTTGCGGTGGAGCTTAAACCTTACACCCAAGGACGTCTCTTTACGGAAATCCCTTATACGGATTATCTGATGAATGAGATTCAGGGTGAATTAAGTAAGGTCATAAAACATTAGTAGCTTTGAAAAAATGAATGAATACTAGTAACGGCACTTGACAGTCTTGCAATGACAGGAAAGCAGCAAAGTTTAGCATCACTTAGTTGCCATAAATTTAAGAGTCCCGTTTTTGAAAAAATTCAAAAATGGGACTCTTTCAAAATGGTCGCAGGTTTTCGAAAAGAGCTTTCGTTTTGACTTGATGTTAGAAGCTTGCTATTGCACATTGTCCAACTGTCCGTGTTGAAATTTATTAGCCGATACAGAATAAATCAGGGTCTGGGTTATCCATAAAAAGCCAATTAGCAAATAGGGAAAGATACCGATATTCATGGTAATGGAAACGAGCAGACATACGGTAAGGACACCACAGTAAACAAAATTCATCAGTTGATAGCATCGGTAGGAAGCTTTAAATATTACAAATTTTTCAGCTTCATCACAGCTTTTTAACCACTCCTTATCAAAGTTAAAGTCAAGTGGGTTCCCCTTTTTTTCTGGGTATAAGGTTTTTGTCAATTTTAGGGAAAGAACAGTCATGATTAAAGTGAACCCCATATTTGCTAAAAAAATTAACAGGCCTACAAGCTTAAATTCGTTCATAAAACCAGTAACTGTGATGCCAAATAGACAAAAACCACTAATCATAGAAACTGAAATCAATGGAAACAAAAATCCCAACTGACGGTCGATCTGATCAAACAGCACATCATTATTTTCTTCCAATTTTTTCACCTTAAGTTTGGCCGAGAAATACAAAATCAGAATAAGAATCGCACAGAGTCCAAGAAGAATTGCTTGGATTAATAAATTATTAGTGATCATGAAATTTTGAAAACTGATCAGACTCTTGTTGATTGCAACCTCGCCATAAACAATGCTTCCTCCTAATAGCCCGCCAATAAAAGCAGATTTAAGTGCTAATCTTCTTACTTTCTTAGGCAAAGTATATCTATAACTTCTTGGTTTCGGTGCAAATGCAACACCACCACCAATGTAATTTCTTCAATCGTAGACATAGTCATCTGTCTTCTAGCTG
>NZ_CAKMJU010000025.1:0-33187 GCF_927416815.1 uncultured Acetobacterium sp.
AGGCGGCGGTCATAGAAAAGAGAATAGTACCATAAAACCTGTAAAACAGCCAAAACATCCGCAAGGGTGACGGAGGCTAAAATAGAAACAGAGAGATGCACTCTTTAAAACATTAACTCGGTAGAGGATAAAGTGCACTCGGTAGAGTATAAAACACAGTTATTCATGAGACAGCATTTTAAGCCTAACGGCTTTAAATACAAACTTTTATTGAGAGTTTGATCCTGGCTCAGGACGAACGCTGGCGGTATGCTTAACACATGCAAGTCGAACGAGACAAAAGCGAAGTGCTTGCACGGAACTTTTAGAAAGTGGCGAACGGGTGAGTAACGCGTGGGTAACCTGCCCTATGGAAAGGAATAGCCTCGGGAAACTGGGAGTAATGCCTTATAATACATTGAAGTCGCATGGCTTTGATGTTAAACGCTCCGGTGCCATAGGATGGACCCGCGTCCCATTAGCTAGTTGGTGAGATAACAGCTCACCAAGGCGACGATGGGTAACCGGTCTGAGAGGGCGAACGGTCACACTGGAACTGAGACACGGTCCAGACTCCTACGGGAGGCAGCAGTGGGGAATATTGCGCAATGGGGGAAACCCTGACGCAGCAATACCGCGTGAGTGAAGAAGGTTTTCGGATCGTAAAGCTCTGTTATTGGGGAAGAAAAAAAGACGGTACCCAAGAAGAAAGTCCCGGCTAACTACGTGCCAGCAGCCGCGGTAATACGTAGGGGACAAGCGTTGTCCGGATTTACTGGGCGTAAAGGGCACGCAGGCGGTTTTTTAAGTCAGATGTGAAAGGTACCGGCTCAACCGGTGACATGCATTTGAAACTGAAAGACTTGAGTATTGGAGAGGCAAGTGGAATTCCTAGTGTAGCGGTGAAATGCGTAGATATTAGGAGGAACACCGGTGGCGAAGGCGGCTTGCTGGACAAATACTGACGCTGAGGTGCGAAAGCGTGGGGAGCAAACAGGATTAGATACCCTGGTAGTCCACGCCGTAAACGATGAGTGCTAGGTGTTGGGGAGACTCAGTGCCGCAGCTAACGCAATAAGCACTCCGCCTGGGGAGTACGACCGCAAGGTTGAAACTCAAAGGAATTGACGGGGACCCGCACAAGCAGCGGAGCATGTGTTAAGCATACCGCCAGCGTTCGTCCTGAGCCAGGATCAAACTCTCAATAAAAGTTTGTATTTAAAGCCGTTAGGCTTAAAATGCTGTCTCATTTGAATAACGTATTTTATCCTCTACCGAGTTAATGTTTTAAAGAGTGCATCTCTCTGTTTCTATTTTAGCCATCATGCACCCTTACGGATGTTTTGGCTGTTTTACAGGTTTTATGGTACTATTCTCTTTTCTATGACCGCCGCCCTGCAATCGTTTCCGACTGAAGAAGCTTTTGTATTATATCGTCGTTTCTTGTGATTGTCAAGCTGTTTTTTTTAATTATCTGCATTTTTTTTGGAGGCGCCACCCAGACTTGAACTGGGGGTGAGGGTGTTGCAGACCCGTGCCTTACCACTTGGCTATGGCGCCTAATTAAATTGGAGCGGAAGACGAGATTTGAACTCGCGACCCTCGCCTTGGCAAGGCGATGCTCTACCACTGAGCCACTTCCGCTGATGATGGTGCCCAAAGGCGGAATTGAACCACCGACACGAGGATTTTCAGTCCTCTGCTCTACCGACTGAGCTATTTGGGCATATAATAAATAGTAAACAATAGATAATACAGCAACCGTGTTAAACGTTTAAAGTCCGTTGCATGACTTTACTACGCCATGGTTAATTACCCAATATTCAGGAAATTCCTATTAACCTTGGGGTAGCAATATCTGCTATTTAATTCTACAACTTCTTATTGGATCGTATTTTAATCGAAAACTCTTCTCATCCTGATCGGATGAGTTTTCAATCAAAATGCGTAAGTCTTATCACTGTCGTTTCGCTCGCGCTCAACTTCCGACCAATTTCTGCAAGAAATTGGGATAAAACTTATGGCGACCTGGAAGAGACTCGAACTCTCGACCTCCAGCGTGACAGGCTGGCATTCTAACCAACTGAACTACCAGGCCGCTAGTATAAAAAAATGGTGGTCGCAACAGGGCTCGAACCTGTGACCCCCTGCTTGTAAGGCAGGTGCTCTCCCAGCTGAGCTATGCGACCATCAGTTGAGATACAAGTGTTATTATACGGCGGTAAAAACTAATTGTCAACTATTTTATTAAATTTTTATGGATTTTTATCTTTTTTCGGCAGTGACCTGAATACGTTCACCTTCATTGCTACCTTGCAGAAAAGTTCCGAAATCATAATACTTCATATTTTTAAAACCAATTGTGGTCAGGCATCGATGGATATCTTCTATGGTAAAGAAATATTGAACCTGAGTCTCCTCATGACGATTATAGGTGCCATTCTTGTTCTTCTCAAAAAAGGTTAAATTGAAATGCATGGCATTTTCTGCAAAATGCGGTTCATTTTCCCAAACACAAAATATCTCATCGAGATCATAGACATAAGTATTATCCATAATGGTTTTTTTATATTTAGTGACGGTGTTAACGTCAAACAACAGCAGACCTTCACTTTCCAGACATTCATAACTGCTTAGAAAAAAGCTTTGCAGCGCTTCTAGATCAGGCAGATAATTGACACTGTCACAGCAGGAAATAACGGCATCAAAGGTTTGATTGATCTGGAAATTACTCATATCACCCAAATAAAACTGAATATTTTTGAGTCCCATCCGATCTGCTTTTTCATCTGCCACGGTTAGCATCGCTTCAGATAAATCCACCGCTGTCATATTTAACCCCATTTGACCCAGCTTACAGGTAATGTTCCCGGTTCCGCAGCCAAACTCCAAAACAGTTTTGATTTCTCGCTTGCTGTTTAAAAATAGCCGCTGTATATAATCTGACCATTTTGAATAATCTATTTCTTTCATCAGTTCATCATAAACCTGTGCAAATTCTTCGTACATATTAACTCTCCTGTTTTAATAATTTTTTGAATAGTTTATCAATTTAAGCGATGCTTCCAATCCCTTTAACAAAACCGTCTCATCAAAATTGAAATCTGAAGTATGCAGGTTTTTATTATAACCTTTTTCCTCATTACCGGTTCCCAACCCGATGTACAATCCCGGAACTTCTCTCTGAAAATAGGAAAAATCCTCAGATAACATAACTTTTCGAAAAGGAACCCTGTTTTCAATCGGGATCAGTTCTTTATAAATCTCATACAATCGTTCATTGTTGACAACTGGCGGATACATTTCAATGAATTTCAATTCAATGTTACAGCCATGGGTTAGTTCAACCCCTTTTACAACTTCCTCAATCCGACGATGTAGTTTCTCGTGACTTTTATCGCTAAATGAACGGATGGTTCCCCCAAGCTTGACTTCATCGGCCACCACGTTCACGCGCGTTCCACCATTTAGCAATCCAATTGAGATAACCACACTTTCCATCGGATTGGTGTTTCGACTGACAATACTCTGGAGGCAAGTGATCAAAGAAGCACTTGCAACGATCGCGTCCATTGACCGCTGCGGTTGTGCAGCATGCCCGCTGACACCATGAACGGTTATAAAAAATTCACTGTTCTGCCCCATCATCGGCCCGGCCTTTGTTGCCAGCATACCTTCCTCGATGAAGGGAAACAGATGATAGCCAAAGATGGCTTTAACCGGATATTTTTCCAGGATTCCGGCCTCGATCATCGGTTTTGCCCCACCAGGTCCTTCTTCCCCCGGCTGAAAGATCAGTAGAACACTTCTCTTTCGTTGATCGGGAAAATCGGCCAAATATTTTGCCAGAAGCAAATTCATCGTCATATGTCCATCATGTCCACAGGCATGCATCCATCCAGGATGACGGGAAACATAGGCGTGATCGACTTCTTCCAAAATGCAAAGGGCGTCCATATCGGCCCGAAAGGCAATGGCATCATCGTCACATTGCCCTTTTATATAAAGAATCAGGCCGGTCTCGCACACTTTTTCCGGCTGATATCCCAGGTCTACCAGATAATTGATGAGGTAAGCCTGGGTTTTTGTTAAATCAAACCCCTCTTCTGGTATTTGGTGGAGTTCACGCCGCAGTCGGATCGCTTCTTCATCGTAATTTTTTACTCGCTCACTATATTGCATTTTATTCCTTCTTTTTCATTCTTTTTTTCATCCCATCCAAACTCTAATCTATCATACCTGATAAGTTAGAAACACACAATAATTAACGTATTGCCAGGGTGTAGGTATCGCCATAGTTTTCTTCATCAAATACAAACGCATCATTTAAGCCATTGGTGACAACGATCTTATTTTCATTGGTAATAAAAATAGCTTCCACATCGGGCAATGCTTCAACCTTTTTCAGACCTTCATCAAGCCCCACTAAAAACAGGATTGTCGACAAACTATCGGCATCCACTGATGCTTTCGCCACCACCGTTACCTGGATAAGCCCGGAATCGGATGGATAACCGCTAAATGGGTCTAAGATATGATGATATTTTTTTCCGGCTGCATCTACAAAATAACGTTGATAATCTCCCGAGGTCACTACCGAACCGTCTTTGAGGGATAAGACTCCCAGGTATCCATTGCCCGGATTTCGGGGATCTTCGACACCTACCCCAAAGTCACTGTTATCGGCTTTTCCACCCATCACCAAGACATTTCCGCCAAGGTTGATGAGCGCATGCTCTACCCCTTCTTGTTTTAGAACCGCCATCGCTTCATCAGCGATATAGCCCTTGGCAATGGCCCCCAAGTTTACAGCCATCCCTGCCTCGGTTAAATAAACCGATTGATCGGCCGGATTTAAAACGATTTTTCTATAATCCGTTTTTTCTTTCGCCGCATTAATCGCTTCCGAAGCTGGGGCGTTCTTTGTTTCCGGAGAGTGAATGCCCCAGAGATCGACTAATGGAGCGATGGTCACGTCGAAATATCCACCTGAATCTCGGGAGTAGGCCAGGCTCTTTGCAATGATTTTGTAGGTGTCTGCAGATACGCTAACTGGTTTAATCCCAGCATTTTCCTTAATCAGTCCCAAATCGCTTTCAGTTTCAAAGGCAGTGAGACTGCTGTTTAATTCGGCAATCCGGGCGAACGGTTTATCCAATAAACGCTCGTCAGTTTCCCCAAATAATGTTATGCTGACAAAGGTGTCCAACAAAAAATCACTGCGGGATATCGTCTTGGACTGATCACATCCCGATAAAAATATTGTCAGAAATAATACAGCAAAGCCCATGCCAGCGATTTTCCAGCCCTGATTTTTAGCATTTTTTTTATTCATGCTTTTTCGATTCATAACGTACACCAGTTCCTTTAACAAATAACACTATTATACCAAAGACCTTGAAAAAAAACATAAAAAAATGGTAAAGACTTTACCATCGGCTATTTTTCAGATAAAATAAGAGCATTCTTAAATTAATAATTAATGAGGTCTCTATGAAGAAGAACGAAATCATTATTATCCTCGTCTTACTTGCTAGCTGTTTAATTGGTATTGCCGTTTTTTATTTAGTCAGGGCTACCGATGCGCCGCTTTCAGTTCGAGTCACGCGTCAGGGCACGGTGGAAGCCATTTTTCCGCTCTCAGAAGATCACACCGAAACCTTTGTTGATGCTTTAGGTTCTAATACGCTTGAGATTTCAGACGGTACCGCAAAAATAGTCGAGGCCGATTGTCCCGATCATATTTGTGTCCGAACTTACCCGATTTCCAGCCCCGGGGAAACGATAGTCTGTCTGCCTCACAAACTAGTGGTGGAAGTTATAAGCAGTGGTGAATCGCGATGAATTCGAAAGCTTACCGACTGGTTATTTTAAGCCTTTATGTCGCCATGGCGCTAATCCTCAGCTATGTTGAAAGCTTGATCCCCTTACCGCTTCCCATTCCCGGAGCCAAGATCGGTCTACCCAATATCATCACCCTAGTTTCATTGCTGACCCTGGGTTGGCCTTTAACCCTGTTGGTGGTGATCGCCCGGATATTTTTGGCCGGCTTCCTGTTTGGCGGCGGCTTTTCGATTGTCTACAGTCTCGGCGGTGGACTGTTAAGCCTGCTGGTGATGAGCCTGTTGCTGCACTTTTTTAAAGATAAAATATCGATCATCCTAATTAGTGTTTTTGGCGCGATTACACACAATCTCGGCCAGGTCATTGTTGCTGCCATTGTTGTCCAAACCACCAGCCTGCTGCTCTATTTCCTTTTCCTGATGCTGCTGGCCATCCCCACCGGACTCTTTATCGGCATCACCGCCCGAGAACTGATGCGGCTGCTTAACAAAACCACCATCTTCTCAAAACTAAACCTACCTCAAAATAAATAGCCGGTCAAACCTGACCGGCTATTCTAATAAGCGTAACCCAGTACCGACAATTGTTTGCCTGTTGTGACCTAAGGGTCTTTGGTCGGTACGGTAGTTTGTTACCTCTGCTAATATTTGTATTTTGGCAATTGGATTTTAAACTCGGTTCCTTCGCCAACCTGACTTGACACGACTATTTTCCCAAGATTATTGTTAACAATATGTTTAACAATCGCCAGTCCCAGACCGGTGCCGCCTTTTTCCTTGGAGCGGCTCTTGTCGACCCGATAAAACCGTTCAAAAATGCGAGCGACATCCTTTTCTGGAATTCCATAGCCGTGATCTTGTACTTGGATGATGATATCTTCACCTTCTTCAGATATGGTGACTTCCACCTGTTTTCCGGATTCCGAGTATTTAATGGCATTATCAATGAGGTTGATCATCATCTGCCGAAATTCATCCGGCACAAACTCCAGTTCTATCGATTCTTTACAGCTTAATACCAGTGTTGTTTCTTTTGCTTCGGCACTCAGTTTTAGAATATCAAAAATTTGCATTACTTCGGTATCCATCAGCATCATTTCAAATTTTCGGTCAAAGCCACCTTTGTTTTCCAACTGGGACAAGACCAGGATATCACTGACTAATCGGCTGAGACGATCACTTTCTTCATAGATAATGGAATAAAAACGTTCTAGGGTTTCGGGGTCAGTGATTTGATTTACCTGGATGGTTTCAATAAAACCTTTGATGGTGGTAATCGGTGTCTTTAATTCATGTGACACATTGGCTACAAAATCCCGCCGCATTTTTTCCAAATTTTTCAATAGGGTAATATCCTCAAAAATAATAATATGACCGTTAATGCTATTATTTTCTTCAATCTGATTAATATAAACCCGTAAAACCTGATTGGAATGAATGCGAGACTCAAAACTGGTTTTTTCACAGTTGTCATTTTCAAGGTAATTCATCAATTCCAGGATAAAGGCCTCCCGATAGACTTCCAGAATATTTTTTCCGATCACGGCTTCCTTCATCGGAATACGCAAAACCTGACGAGCAGCTTCATTCAAATGGACGATATGGTTCTTTTTATCAATGGCGATGACACCATGATTCATATTGGACAAGATCGCGGTGAGTTCAGCATTCTTCTGATTCATTTCGGTAAACGAGTTATTGAGTTGCACCGACATCTGATTGAGTGATTCGACCAGCTCCCCAATCTGGTCTTCCCGAATCATGGTCAGCTGCTGTCCATATTTTCCTGAAGCGATTTCTCTGGCAAAAGCTGATGCCTCTTCGAGCGGTTTTAGCTCCCGATTGATAAAGTAATTAATCAGCAATGATGTTGCCAAAATTGTCGTTAATATCACAAAAATAATATTGTTGATCATTTCAAACATGGCATCATCCATGGCATTCACTGGCATCGAAATCCGCAGCACTGCTACAACTGATTGATCTTCACCAAAATAAGGGGTAGCCACATAGATCATTTCATCCTTGAAGGTTTTTGAATAACGCACCTCTGTCGTAACAGCGCCCTCCAAAGCACCCTTAATTTCAGGACGATTCTTATGGTTATCCAAACTTTCCAGCCCCTGCAAGGATTCGTAGGTAACCTCTCCCTGGGGATTGATGATTGTCATCCGCACATTCGTGCTTTGGGAAAAATTATCCAGGTTGTCAATTTCCCCAGTTTCAAGAAACGCTGGGAGCATAAAATCCATAATGTAGTTACTGCTTTTTTTTATGTTGTTCTCGGTATCGGCATAATAACTCTGACGATAGCTGATGGTGGTAAACAAACCACAGATTGCAATACTGACAACGATAATGATTGTCAGTGAAATGGACAATCGTTTCTTCATAGCTCTCTCCTATTTCTCAATAAAACGATACCCAACGCCGCGAACGGTTTCGATGTATTTTTTGCCATCTTCGGACTGTTCTTCTATTTTTTTTCTTAAATAGCGAATATGCACATCCACGGTTCGGGTTTCACCATAATAGTCAAATCCCCAGATTTGGTCTAACAACTGGTCGCGGGTTAATACTTGTCCGCGATGCTTAGCTAAAAAGACCAGTAATTCATACTCTTTTAAGGTAAGTGCCAGTTTTTCACCGTTTTGATAAACCTCAAAGGCCTTCGGCTCAATATGTAAATCGCCAATCAAAATAGCTTCGTCCTCTTTTGATAAAAGAATCTCAGTCCGTCTTAAAACCGCTTTTACCCGGGCACAAAGTTCTTTGACGCCAAAGGGCTTGGTGATGTAGTCATCCGCACCGATTTCAAGTCCTAAGACCTTGTCAAATTCTTCGCTTTTGGCGGTTAACATAATGATCGGAATATAAGAGATGATGCTATTGGCTCGGATCTCGCGGCAAATGCTAATCCCGTCTTTACCTGGCAGCATCAGATCTAGAATAATCAAATCCGGCAAAACACTAAGTATTTTATCTATCGCCATTGCACCGTCCTGGACTCCGTCCACCTCAAACCCATGCGTTTGAAGGTTGAATTTGATCAGCTCATATATATTTGTTTCATCTTCAACTATCAGTATTTTTTTCATCTTGACTCCTTGTATTTTTTGTTTAACGAGATTATACCATATTTTGGAATTCTCTTATGTAAATTCTTGATTAAATTGTAAACTATTACAAATTTCTGAAAACGTTATAAGAAAAATAATGATTGTATTCTGTGTTTAATCGCCCTATAATGAATTTATTACATATAATCCTTTAACTCTAAATGAATTACTCCCCTTTTTCATTTAGAAAAACGAGCTGTTTCTACTGAAGCGGTTCTTTTTTTATTTAAACCAAAAAGACTGACCCCTAGCGGTCAGTCTTTTTTTGATTTTTACATATTTAATTTACTTATTTTTCTCTAATTTTTGCCTTCCAAATTTCGTTTGGCGGTTTCCATCATCAGTTTGATGCGATTTAGCTGATTGACTTCGCTGGCTCCCGGGTCATAGTCGATCGGAGCAATGTTGGATAACGGGTATTTTTGGCGGATCGGTTTGATCATCCCTTTTCCCATAACATGGTTAGGCAGACAGGCAAAGGGCTGAACACAGACAATATTCTCCACCCCATCATCGATTAACTCCATCATTTCAGCGGTTAAGAACCAGCCTTCGCCGCCCTGATTGCCAAGTGAAATCAGCTCCTGGGCTTTTTGGGCCTTTTTCTCAATCGTCGATGGGGCATGAAAGTGGGTGCTGGCTGCCAGCGCAATTTTCATGTTTTTTCGCGAAAACTCCAAGAATTTAATCAATAGTTTAGCACGCTTCATCGATTTCCGCTTACCTGACAGTTCCTCGTATTTAAAGACCTGATTATAAGCACAATAGAGAAAGAAGTCCATCATGTCCGGCATCACCACCTCGGCTCCTTCGGCTTCTAACACTGCCTGGAGGTTGTTATTGGCGGTGGGATGGTATTTTACCAGAATTTCTCCGACGATCGCAACCTTGGGCAGTTTTTTGTCGATGCGCGGCAGGGCATCAAATTCATTAACAATCGCCCAGACATTTTCTTTGAAATGCCGAAGATTGCCATTTTTCATATTTGCTTTGATCTTTGTCCGCCAGTGTTGGTATAACGCCTCAGTCGATCCGGGATGTCGTTCATAGGGTCTTGTACCGCTGACCACCCGTTGCAGTAGATCACCATAGACAATCCCCACTAACAGCCGGGACAGCAGCGGCAGGGTGAGCTTAAATCCGGGATTCTTTTCCAGACCAATGGCACTAAGGGAAATAACTGGTATTTGGGACATCCCGGCTGATTCCAGGGCTTTTCTGATAAAGGCCACATAGTTGGAGGCACGACAGGGTCCGCCGGTCTGAGTCATTAAAACGGACACATTATCAAGATCGTATTTTCCTGATTTCAGGGCAGCCATAATCTGACCGGTGGTGATAATGGTGGGATAACAGGCATCGTTATTAACGTAGGTCAAACCTTCATCAATGGCGGCATTATCGACACTGGGCATGACCACGACGTGATATCCCTGGCTCGACATCGCCTCCTCAATAAAATCAAAGTGGATTGGTGACATCTGTGGAGCCAGCAGGGTGTGGTTCTTTTTCATCGCCTTGGTAAAGACCACCCGCTGTTTCATCGGGGTTGGTGTTACCACAATATTGTTTTTCTCGCGTTCGATCATTGCCGCCTTAAGCGATCGCATCCGGATTCGGATGGCGCCGAGATTATTGACCTCGTCAATTTTAATCAGGGTATAAATATTGCCATGGCTTTCGAGGATTTCCTGGGTTTGCTCCGAGGTCACCGCATCCAGTCCGCAGCCAAACGAAGTCAGCTGTACCAGCTCCAGAAAATCATGCTGGTTGACAACCTCGGCTGCCTTATATAAGCGACTGTGATATTTCCACTGATCAAGAACCCGGAAACGCTGGTCATCTTCTTTCGGGTGATAAAGATGGGCCACGGCGTCTTCAGTGAGCACCGCCATGTCCAGACCGGTAATAATATGATCTAAGCCATGATTGACCTCAGGGTCAATGTGGTAGGGACGGCCGGCCAAAACGATGCCTTTTTGTCCGGTCTCTTTTAAATAAGCGATCGTTTCTTCACCTTTTTTCTCAATCGCCCGGCGAAAGGCTTCTTTTTCAGCAATGGCGGCATCCATCGCTTGGTTTATTTCTAGCCGATTGACGCCATAGATGCCAAAAATTTCGGCTAACCGTTCTTCTAGGCGCTGATCGTTGTCAAAGGGCAAAAACGGATTTAAGAAGCTAATGCCTTCTTTTTTTACATCATCCTGATTGTGTTTAATGGTTTCTGGATAAGACATCACAATCGGACAATTGTACCAGTTATCAACGTCATCAAATTCTTGTTCCTCATAGGGAATACAAGGATAAAAAATCAAATTGACTCCCTCTTCCAAGAGCGCCTGAATATGGCCATGAGCCAGTTTAGCCGGATAGCAGACTGACTCAGAGGGAATGCTCTCCATCCCCTTTTCATAAATCTTACGGTTAGATTCTGGCGACAGTACCACCCGATAGCCCAAGTGACTAAAAAAGGTATGCCAGAAGGGATAATTTTCATAGAGATTTAAAACCCGGGGAATCCCGATACTGCCGCGCGGCGCTTCTGCTTCAGCTAGTGAAGTGTAATTAAAAATCTGCTGGTACTTGTATTGATAGAGGTTGGGCAGATCGGCATTTTTTTTGACATTCCCTTCGCCAATCTCACAGCGGTTTCCGGTGATGTGGCGGCTACCGTCGTTAAAGCGATTAATCGTCAGCAGACAATTGTTACTGCAGCCGCCGCAGCGTTTATGACCGACTTCGACCTGAAAATCATCCAGTGCCGCTAAATCCAGGAGCTCACTGCGTTCCCCGCTGAGATAGTGCTCGCGGGCAATCAGGGCGGCCCCAAAGGCTCCCATCAGGCCGGCGATGTCGGGGCGGATGACATCTTTTTCGGTGATTTTTTCAAAGGTTCGCAGCACCGCCTGATTGTTAAAGGTCCCCCCCTGAACGATGATATGTTGACCCAGTTCTTTGGGATTATGGATCTTAATGACCTTCTGCAGGGCGTTCTTAATAACCGAATAGGACAGTCCGGCCGAAATATCGCCGACTTCGGCCCCTTCTTTTTGGGATTGCTTGACCTTGGAATTCATAAAAACGGTGCAGCGAGTCCCCAAATCGACCGGGTTTTCGGCCATCAAAGCTGCTTCCACAAAGGCATGCATATCAAGATCTAGTGATTTGGCGAAGGTCTCAAGAAAGGAACCGCAACCCGAGGAGCAGGCTTCATTAAGAATAATGCTGTCGATGGTACCGTTTTTAATCTTCATGCACTTCATATCCTGGCCGCCGATATCAAGGATAAAATCGACCTCGGGGCAGAAATATTTTGCGCCCTTATAGTGGGCAATCGTTTCAATTTCGCCGATGTCAATTTTTAGCGCTTTTTTGATCAAACTTTCGCCATAACCAGTCACTGTCGACTTACCGATGGTGACATCCGTCGGCAATAATCCGTAGATTTCTTTGATAATTTTGATCGACTGCGCCAGCGGACTGCCCTCGTTACCGCCATAATAACTGTACAGTAAAGCGCCGTCACTATCAATAACCACTGCTTTAGTGGTCGTGGAACCGACATCAATCCCTAAAAAGCAGCACCCGCGGTGGTCTGCCAAGGCTTTTTTGACAACCTGATTTTTGTCATGACGTTCCCGAAATTTGATAAGCTCTTGCTGGTTTTTAAACAGCGGCGCGAGCCGACCGACTTCATTTTCTGAGACCGAATCGAGATTTTCGACCGCCGTAACCAAATCTTTTAAGTGCATTTTGGCTTCTTTTTCAGCCGAATAAGCCGCCCCGATGGCGACAAAGAGATTGGACTTATCGGGAAAAATAATTTGCTGATCAGTCAGTTTCAGGGTTTCGATAAACCGCTGTCGCAATTCTGACATGAAATATAACGGCCCTCCTAAAAAAGCCACATTTCCGCGGATCGGGTGGCCGCAGGCCAATCCACTGATGGTCTGGTTAACCACCGCCTGGAAAATCGAGGCGGCGATATCGGCTTTTTCAGCTCCTTCATTAATCAGCGGCTGAATATCCGTTTTTGAAAAAACCCCGCAGCGTGATGCGATCGGATAGATCATCGTGTGGGTTTTGGACAATGCGTTGAGTCCCTCAGCATCGGTTTTTAACAGGGTCGCCATCTGATCGACAAAGGCGCCAGTTCCGCCAGCACAGGTACCGTTCATCCGCTGTTCGATGGTGCCGGCAAAAAAGGTGATCTTGGCATCTTCGCCGCCTAATTCAATAGCGACCTCCGTTTTGGGAATAACCCGATCGACCGCCAGGGTGCTGGCGACAACTTCCTGGACAAAGGGAATCCCCAGCCACTGAGAAATCATCAGCCCACCAGATCCGGTAACACAGACCCGAGCCTCTAAATCGCCCAATTTTTGATAGGTTTCTTTTAAAAGCGTGACGATGGTAACCTTGATGTTTGACAAGTGACGCCGGTATTCTTCATAGATGATTTCGTTTTTGTCGTCAATAACCACTACTTTAATAGTCGTGGAGCCGATGTCGATGCCCATTTTATAATTGCTTTTCATTTTTTTTTATGCCCTCTTCTTCTAACAAGTCGGTTCTGATCTTATCTGATCTGATTTTATTCATACGATTGATATAGGGGTTTGACCCGACGATATAATTGCTTGTATAGTTTATGATAGATTCCTGAATATTTCATTACATTTTCCGGATTGGGATCAAAAATCTGCGATTTTCGGATCATCGCCGTTGCTGCTGTTTGAATATCGGGATAATGGTTTAAACCCACAAAGGTCGCGATGGCGGCGCCTAAACCCGTGGTTTCATAGGTTTGCACCCGGTAAACCGGCCGGTTTAGGATATCTGCCATAATTTGAGCGACCCCATCACTGCGCGAACCACCGCCGGACAGCCCTACCGCCTGGATTGGAACCTTTGTTTTTCTTTCAATCAGTTCTAGCCCTTCCAACAAAGCATATCCCAGACCTTCAATGATGGCGCGGTAAATATGACGTTTATCATGTCCCTCGCTAAATCCCATAAAGGTACCTCGGGCTTCTGGTCGAAAGGCTTCCCGCCCCCAATAAGGCTGATGAATCAGACCATCAGCCCCCGCCACGGTGGTTTCCAGAAAGCCCTCGAGGATCTTATGGATATCTTCAGGCTCTGAATGATCAAGAAATTCTCGACTATACCAATCCACCATCCAAAAGCCATGATAAATGGTGACCTCAGGATTATAGGCATCATTCTCAACCGCCGCAAAGGAAGGATAGAAGGGATACAGCTCAACGTATTTTTTAGTAGTCACCTCCACCGTGGCTTGGGTTCCTAGTGAAATGCTAGCAATATCCGGGGTTAATCCCCCGACGCCAAGCGTCTCACAGCCTTTATCGGTACCGGATGCGACAATCGGCAAACCCACCGGCAAGCCGGTGATTTCGGCGGCTGCGATCGTTAGTTGACCAATAATTTCGCAGGAGTCGGTCAGCTGATAGCATTTTTCCGGTTCAACCTGAAGAATCTGAGTTTTTACATTATATTTGCCACACCACTGCTTCTTTTTGGTATCAAAGGGCAGATGACCGGCAGTATTGGAACGGCTATCCGCGATTTTTCCAGTTAAGCGACTCAAAAAATAGGTCGAAAGAAAAACGACCTTGTCGGTTTTAGCCCAAATTTCTGGCTCCTCAACCTTGATCCAATTGACATGAGCGGTTTTACTGAATGACTTTGCATAGGCGCTAAAGCCGATGCATTTAAAAAGCAGGGCATAGGGCCAGGGATAGGGCAGCGGTTCTGCCAATTCCCGACGATCCAGCCAACTGATAAAATTGCGCAGTGGTTGGCCTTTTTCATCGACCACCGTGATGACATCGCGCTGACAAGATACCGTCATTCCCTTAATTGTCTGAAACAAAGCCGGCACATTGCTTTTAAGCTCACAAACCACTTTTACCAAAGCCTGCCAGAACATTTCCGACGAAGCTTCCTTCCACTGGAAATGCTGAGAATAATATCCTTTGAATAATTCTTCGCTTTTGGCCAACTCGTTGCCCTGCTCGTCAAAAAGAATCCCCCGCAGTCCTCTGGTGCCACAATCGATGGTCAAAACGGTGTTCTTTTCTGGGCTGCTTATTTTTTTGTTGTTCAAAATTCATTCTCCCGATATCAACTGATTTGGTATCATTATACCAAATACTTGTTAAGTGTAAAACAAAAAGCGTTGAATAAAAAGAATTATCTTTTTATTCAACGCACGATACGAAATCTAAAGCACTTATGCTTTTTTAATTCTTGGTTTTAAAATTCGGCAAAGGCTTTTCCAAACTCTGTACACCAATATTTACCTGTATTATCCGGTTTTCCCATAATAAACATGCCTTTGTCAAATAATATGGCGTCCAAATTCTTTATCCGATCCTCCCAGGCAAACATCCATTCCCTTCCACCCCATCCGCTAGAGCCAAAAAGTGCCACTTTTTTTCCTTTAAGGTGTTTGGAAAATTCCCGAAAAAAGGATTCGAATTCTCTTTCTTCAAGAGTTTCCTTTTTCAGAATTGGACATCCAAAGACAATTTTATTGTAATGTTTAATCTCTTCCATATCTAAGTTTACCAGATTTGTCAAAATAGCCCGATTTCCTGTTTTATTAATACCTGCTAATATTTTTTTCGCCATAATTTCAACATTTTCTTCATGACCACAATAGATTATGCCAATTTCATCCGCTAATTTCATAACTGTCTCCCCTGTTTATGACTTTCTGATGAAATAACTCTTTTTTATTTGATTTTATGTTCGCTTATACTTTGATGTCTTTGAACTCTTTAACCTGTTTGGTGATGGCGATTTCGGTTGGCAGCCGTTCAATGCTGGATGCGCCGAAGAAGCCGCAAACCCCTTTGGTCCGATCCAGGACGTATTTGGCATCTTCCGGTTCGGCTACCGGACCGCCATGGACAATGACCATCACATCAGGATTGATGGCTTTTCCGGCATCGCAGATGTCCTGGGTTAACTTGACACAATCATCAAGCGTTTTAGCCGACGAGGCGCCAATGCTGCCTTTGGTTGTCAGTCCCATGTGGGCAACCAGGACATCAGCTCCGGCTTTGGCCATTTTTTCGGCCTCTTCGACGTTAAATACATAAGGTGTGGTGACCAGATCTAGCTCATGGGCTTTTTTTATCATTTCTACTTCCAGATCATAGCCCATATTGGTTTCTTCCAGGTTTTGCCGAAATACGCCATCGATTAAACCGACCGTCGGGAAATTCTGAACCCCGGAGAACCCGGCTTCTTTGACCTGTTTTAAAAATATTTCCATATCTCTAAAGGGATCGGTTCCGCAGACACCTGCCAGAACTGGCGTATCTTTGACAATCGTCACTACTTCTCTGGCCATATCCATGACAATCGCGTTGGCATCGCCATAAGATAGCAGCCCAGCTAACGAACCCCGACCGGCCATCCGGTATCGACCAGAGTTATAAATAATAATCAGATCGACGCCGCCGGCTTCGGCGCATTTGGCTGAAATCCCGGTGCCAGCTCCGGCACCAACTACTGAAATTCCTTTGGTTTCTTGTTCTCTTAAGCGTCTTAATACTTCTTCTCGTTTTATTGCCATCTTATTTTCTCCTTCGCTCTTCGTTATCCTTCGATCATTGCAATCAGTTTTTTTGCCATTGCCAGGGCAAAGGCTTCATCATTGATATCGGTATCCATTTCGACCAGTTCAACCTTTTCTTCAATGTTTGCCCGTAATTGTTTAAATAGTTCGGCATCTTCTTCCGGGCCGTAGAATGGCGCTCCTTCGACATCAATGGCCGAAACGCCTTTTAATGGAAGAAATAAGGCAACCGGACCGGTGGCCATATTTAATTTGCTGGCGATAATTTTGCCCATTTGTGAACACTCATCAACGGTCGTGCGCATCAGGGTGACGCTGGCATTATGCTTGTAGAGGTTGCGGTCTTTATATTTGTCCGGAACGGTTTCAATCGCACCAAAATTTACCATATCCAAAGCTCCCACCGAAACAACCTGAGGGATTCCTGCTTTGGCAGCGGCTTCTAATCGGGTTGGTCCAGCTGTGAAGACACCGCCGGCGACCTCGTCACACCATTCAGTGGTGGTGGCATCAAAAACACCTTTGATAAAGCCAGCTTCGATCAGACTTTCCATCGCCATCCCACCGGCACCAGTCGCGTGGAAGACCAGCACCTCATAGCCCTGCGCTTCTAAATACTCTCTGGCAGCGGTAACACAAGGGGTAGTGACGCCAAACATGGTCGCTGCCAGCAATGGTTTTACTTCTTTAAGTTCAGGGATGTCAAAGCTGGCCATACCAGCAATGGCATTGGCCGCATTGGCCAAAATATGATTAGAAATGCTGTTGATTCCAGAAATATCCACCACCGAATACATCATGGTGATGTCTTTTTCCCCCACATAGGGACGGGTATCTCCGGATGCCACGGTAGAAACCATAATCTTTGGTATTCCTACCGGCAGACTTCTCATCGCAAAGGTGCCAATCGTGGTGCCGGCTGATCCGCCCAGACTGATCATGCCATCAACCTTACCCTGGTCGTAAAGATCTTTGGTTATTTTAGCCGCCCCAGCCATCATCACATCGATGCCCAGACCGCGATCATGTTTTTCTTTTAGCTCGGCTAACGATGAACCTCCAGCCGTAGCCACGAGTTCACTTGAAATGTCTGGTACAAACAAAGGCTCACCAATAACCCCACAGTTGACTGTGGTGGTGCTTAGACCCCGCTTTTCAATCAATTCTTTAATAAACTGGAATTCATGACCCTTTGTATCAAAGGTTCCTACTATTAACACGTTTTTCATTCCATGCCCCCTTGAATTTATTTATAGCTTTTCTCACTACCTGCATTAATAAGCAAGGTTTATGCCAAGTATTAAATTTTTCAAACCCTTTGTTAGCGCCATTCCAAATCCAGACGTGGGAAAGGTTTTTCTCAGGTAAATGTATATTGGGCAATATCTTCCCATTGTGAGTAAATATTGCCCAATGATAACCCCATCGATCTCTACTAAATCTCTACTCTTCCATCGATAAATTAAACTTTATTATTTTATTATAAAGGGTACGCCTTGATATCCCGATCCGGTTGGCTGCTTCGGTGCGATTCCACCGACAGGCCTTGAGGATGCCTAGAATATAAGTGCTTTCAAGGTGGTCTTTACTGGTGGTCAACAAATCAGAACTGATCTGATCCTGATCCTGTTCTTGGCGTTTCGGTTTTGACTTTGGTTTGTGCAATTCTTCGACTACCATGTCATCACGACGAATATATTTACCTTCACTGAGGATCACCGCTCTTTCCAAGACATGCTTCATTTCGCGAACATTCCCGGGCCATTGGCATTCCATCAAATAAGCCATCGCATCAGGTGCCAGCCGTTTTTCTTCTAACTGATACTTTATTCTAAACTCCTCTAAAAAGCGATTACAAAGCAGCGGAATATCCTCAGTATGACGCCGCAGCGGTGGGGTATTTATTTCGACCACATTAAGCCGATAGTAAAGGTCTTCCCGGAAACGATTATCTGCCACTGCCTGTTTGATATCAACATTAGTCGCACAGACAATCCGCACATCGACAAAAATGGTTTTTTCGCCGCCTACCCGTTCAAATTCCTGCTGCTGAATAATCCGCAATACCTTGGCCTGGAGGTCGACATCCATCTCACCGATCTCATCGAGAAACAGGGTGCCATGATTAGCCAACTCAAACTTCCCCAGGCGCCGCTTGTCGGCTCCGGTAAAGGCGCCTTTTTCATGACCAAACAACTCGCTTTCTAGTAAGTTGGGCGGCAAAGCCGCGCAGTTCACCTTAATCAGCGGGCTCAGACAACGTTTACTATTAAAATGCAGGGCTTTAGCTACCAGCTCTTTTCCCGTACCACTTTCGCCCTGAATCAAAACATTGACATCCTTGTCAGCGACTTTATTGATCAGTTCATACATATCCTGCATAATCACACTTTGACCGACAATTTCGTCAAAGCCCCGCTTCTTTAGCAACTCTTTCTTGAGATGTTTGTTTTCCTGCTTTAATTTATAATAATTTTTAAATTTATCGGTGGTCTCTGATATCGCCAGCTCGATGGGTATCCGTTCAAAGCTGGAGCCGCCAATATAACCGATAGTCTGGGAATTCTTATAGAAATAATAGGCATCCTCAGGGGAATTAATCGGGCCGCCGTAAATCATCTTATAGGTTCGAGGGTTGATCGCATCGACTGCATCAAAGATCGCTTCGGTCATTTCCAGACATTCGTTTATCGTCGAAAAAACCTTGCCCGATTTTTCGCCACCGCGGGTCCAGCCAAAATGGGCGCAGATTACATCCACGCCCACCTCGGTCATTGCGCAAGCCTGTTGTTCATCAAAAACAAAAGCAATGGTAAAGAGGTTGGCCTCGACTGCCTTTTTCATAAATTCGATTTCCTGGTCGTAGCCCAGTCCTTTTTCCTCGAGCCATTCCCGAAATTGTCCATCAATCAGACCAATCGTCGGAAAATTATTGACCCCACTAAAGCCCAGGTGCCTGACTTTTTGAATCAGTTCCTGATGGGAATAATTGGGATCAGTGGCGTTAATCCCACAGATCACCGCCCGATCTTTAAGTTTCGGCAATATTTCACGGCTGGAAAAATCAAAGACCAGCTCATTACTATTAGAAAATGGCATCATACAGCCAATCGAAGCAATCCCCGCCGAGCGAAACCGACCGGCACTAAGCGCCAGTAGTAAATCAGCCCCGCCCTTAATTGCCTGCTTGGCAAAAAGCCCCGATCCCACGGCCACCCCAATCACCGGTTTATTCATCTTCAAACTATTCTGGATCATTTTTTCGATGGCTTCTTTTTTCTTCATGGTCTTCTCCCACTCAAATCAATCTCCCCTTATTATACAACCCCCTGTCAAAAAACGCAAAAGACGATTGCAGTGTTCTGCAATCGTCCTAATTGACATTTGTGATTTACTAAATCTATAAGCCGAGTTCTGTTTAAATAGTCATCTATCTCGATTTATTGTTACCAATAAATTCTAGCGACCTACCATAGGACAACGACGAGCAGCCGTCTTTCTCGGTCCGTTCTTGGTCTTGCTCCAGGTGGGGTTTACATAGCCGATGTGTTACCACACCGCTGGTGAGCTCTTACCTCACCCTTTCATCCTTACCATTGCTGGCGGTATACTTTCTGTTGCACTGGCCTTAGAGTCGCCTCCACCGGGTGTTACCCGGCACCATGCTCTGCGGAGCTCGGACTTTCCTCAACCGGATTACTCCGGGTGCGACTATCTGATTTACTAAATCACTATAGTATACCCTGTCTTTACTCAAACTTCAAGTATTTTTTCACCAATCATCATCAAAAGACAACCAATTCAGATTGTCGTTAAACTTCCGTACCGACCAATGACCAAGGGGTCAGACCCATGTTAATCTGTTGTTTGCTGCGGGATCGGACAGGCAGCAGCCTGTTCGCCCCGATGCAAACAACATGATCTAACATTTGTCGGTACTGGTGACTCCATTTATCTAAAGCATTTTCTGCAAATGAACCTCTAATAAGTCACAATAAAATCTCGGGAAGCTTCAGCCACGATCATTTCCGGGCAAGTGTCTCCGAGACCGGCTTCGAGCATTTGTTTAAAGCAGTTGGTTACCCATTTTTCGGTGCCGTAGTGACCGGCATCGAGAACCCAGATATTGTTTTCCAGGGCGCGTTGGCCGTCGTGGTGTTTGAGGTCGCCAGTGATTAACACATCGGCTCTTTTGGCCTTGGCCAGACCGATCATGTCGGCTCCGGCGCCAGAACAGATGGCCACCCGCCGGACGATATCGGGCAGCTCGCCGGCTCCTCTTAATGCTGTCAATCCCAGCCGCGTTTTGATATGGGTAATAAATCCTGAAGCTTCCAAGGGCTGGCTCAATACACCGATTTTACCCAGTCCATTTTCATTGATCAGGTCCCCGTTTTCGAGGGCGATCACGTCATAGGCCATTTCTTCATAGGGATGATTTCTTTTTAAGGCAGCAATCAGATTTTTTAAATCCGGTGCTGCCACAATGGCTTCAATCCGGTCTTCCGAAACACAGGTCAGTTTATTAATTTGACCTACAAAAGGGTTGGCTCCTTGTAGTGGACGGAAGGTACCAATACCGGTCGAACGATAGGTACAATAATCATAGTCGCCAATTGCGCCGGCTCCGTTTTTCCCCAACACCTCAATAATTTTTTGGCTGGCTTCAACTGGTGTAAAAACGACCAGTTTATAATAAGCAGCCGGATTGGAATGCTCCAGGGTTTTGATGCTTTCCAGGCCGATCATCTCAGCCAGGTAATGATTAAGGCCTTTTGCGGCCTTATCCAAATTAGTGTGAGCCACATAAACGGCAACTTCATTTTTGATCAGCTGTTCAATGATCTGACCCTTTTCAAAGTCTGTTGACAGCGTTTTTAAGCCGTTAAAAATAAAGGGATGATGGGCAATGATCAGATCCACTTTTTTCTTAACCGCTTCATCGACCACATCGACAGTGATATCTAAAGTCAGCAGTATCCGATTGATGCGCTGCTGTCGCGACCCTACTTGGAGACCGACGTTATCCCAGTCTTCGGCCAGTTTTTCGGGCGCCAACGCTTCAATTGTTTGAATGATTTTATTTAGTTTGACAGCCATTTTTTCACCTCATTCAGTTTTTCGATAAACAAACTACTTTCCTGCCATTGCTTTGCCGCAACTGCAGTAGTTTTTCCCCGGGTACTTAAAACAATCTGCTGCTCCAGAAAAATTTTCCGATCAATTAGCGCAGTCAGTAGCGGATGCTTCTGGGTGTAAAATTCAAAACCCAATTGATACTCCAGGTCATTGGTAAAAACCATCTTTCCCGGTTTTGCTACGATCACCTGATAAACCCGATTCTCTTCCTGAGCCAGCTCTTCTCTGATAATCCGAAATCCGGCAGCTTCCAGGTATTTTCGCAACACTGCCTGGTTATTCATCGGTTGGAGTACCAGTTTTTGGGTCTCCATGGCCACATCTGACTGCGCTTCTAGCAGGTCGCGGATCAGTAGTCCGCCCATCCCCGCCATCACGACAGTCTCAACCTCGCCAGGTTTAAGCACAGAAAGACCCGAACCAAGTCGGGTCTCAATCTGTTTTTCAAGTTGCAGTTCGCTAATAATTTTTTCTGCTTTTTTAAGGGGCTGCTGATTGGTATCGCTAGCAATTGCGCTGGCAGTCATCGCATTTTCTACCAGGTAGACCGGTAAATAACCATGATCGGTGCCAATATCAGCCATCGAGCTGGTTCCGTCGACACAGCCGGCAATAGCTTCCAGCCGGGGACTTAGTTTGATCTTCATTTTAGGTTAAATAATCCTTTAATTTTTTGCTGCGGCTGGGGTGTCGCAGTTTGCGTAAAGCCTTAGCTTCAATCTGTCTAATCCGTTCGCGGGTCACATTAAACTCTTTACCCACTTCCTCGAGTGTCCGAGCGCGACCGTCATCCAAACCAAAACGCAATCGCAATACCTTTTCTTCTCGTTCGGTCAGGGTGTTTAAAACCTCAATCAGTTGTTCTTTTAACAGTGCGTAGGAGGCTGCTTCGGCCGGTGCCGGGGCATCTTCATCTGGAATAAAATCGCCCAAATGGCTATCTTCTTCTTCTCCGATAGGGGTTTCCAGGGAAACCGGATCCTGGGCGATCTTTTGAATCTCCCGCACCTTTTCTTCGGAAAAGCCCATTTCCTTACCAATTTCTGCTGGGGTCGGTTCGCGTCCATATTCCTGTAACAATTGTCGCGAAACCCGGATTAGTTTATTAATCGTCTCGACCATATGTACCGGAATACGAATGGTTCTGGCCTGATCGGCAATCGCCCGGGTAATCGCCTGCCGAATCCACCAGGTTGCATAGGTACTAAATTTAAAACCTTTGGTGTAGTCGAATTTCTCAACCGCCTTGATCAAACCGAGGTTCCCTTCCTGGATCAGATCCAGAAACGACATCCCCCGTCCGACATAACGCTTAGCAATACTGACCACCAGACGCAGGTTGGCTTCGGCCAATTCTTTTTTAGCTAAGTCATCGCCGGCTTCCATTCGCCGCGCCAGTGCCATTTCCTCATCCCCCGTCAATAAGGGAACCTTGCCAATTTCTTTTAAGTATAGTCGAACCGGATCATTGACGCTGACCGAATCTGCCAGCTCAAGTTCTTTCTGGTTTTCTTCCTCCAGCTCCGCTGCTTCTAAGGCTTCTAGTTCCAGATCGGTAAAGGCGATTTCAATCCCTTCTTTTTGCAGGTACAAGTAGATCGAATCAATTTCCTCGGGATCAAGATCAGCTTTATCCAAGATTTCTTCAAAATCGTGATTGTTTAAATTCCCTTTGGATTTTCCACGTTTTAATAATTGCTGCACTTCTGGCATCAGTTCAATTGCAACTTTCTCAATTGCAATGATGTCGTCGTCAATATCGATGATCACATCGTCGGTTTTTGCTTTCTCTAGTTTCATCTTAGTGCCTCCCGTTTTCTTTCATCATTTTCTTAATCTCGATGAGTTGATTGGTTAGCCTGGCCACCTCATCGTCGTTGCCATTGGCCGATTCTCGCTTGATCTGTTCAGAAAGCCTGTCTAACTGAGCTTCGTTATAGAAACGATTCATTATTTCCAAAGCATCATGATAATCTGACCGGGAGACCTCATCCTCGTTCATCATAAACTCAACGATTCTTTTGACATCTTCTGAATCATCAAAGTGTGACATAATCTGATTGACTTCAATCCGGATCCCGGTTTGCTGCGTCTCTGAAATAGTCAGCAATAAATCTTTATAAAAAGGATCGGTCAGATAGTCGATCGGAAACGTATTTATAATTTCTGGTCTTTTTAAACAATAGCGGATCGCCAATTCCTGAGCTTTTTGGTAAGCCTTGGGGATCTTTTGCGTTATTACTCCACTGCGGCTTGGCTTAATCACCTGGGCCGGATTGTCGGCTCGGGTTTTTGAGCGCATCACCTCACGCCGGATTACTTCCTGATTGATTCCTGTTTCGCCAGCAACCATTTTGCTGTAATAATCGATTTCTACCAATGTTTCAAGCTGTCTTAATATCTTTATCGCCTCATTGCCGTAACGCAGCCTGCCATCGGTTTGCGAAAGGTCGTTGAGGCTTTTTAATAATTCCAGTTCATACTCAATGATCGTTAAGGCTTTGGCAACAGACTCTTCAAAGCCTTGCTGACCATATTTCTGAACAAAGGAATCGGGATCTTCATTTGTCGGCAAGTTTAATATTTTAACATTTAAGCTGGTCTTTTTCAAGATATTCATGGCTTTTTCTGTTGCCGATTTACCGGCGCTGTCTCCATCAAAAGCAATAATCACTTCATTGGCATAACGTTCCAGAATTTTTCCATGAAATGGCGTAAAAGCGGTACCCAAGGCGGCAACCGTGTTCTTGATCCCTTTTTGATACAAGGAAATCACATCCATATAGCCTTCAACAATCAATAACCGCCCTGTTTCCATATAGTTTTTACAATGATTCAAATTATAAAGCTCATAACTTTTAGAAAAAATAGAAGTTTCCGGGGAATTAAGATATTTGGGGCCATTTTGATCAGTCATCATCAGACGACCACCAAAGCCAACAATCTGTCCCCGTGGATTAACAATCGGAAACATAATCCGACTGCGGAAACGATCATAATGCCGCTTACTTTCGGAAGCTAACACCAAGCCTGAATCCAGCAGCTCTTCCATTGAAAATCCTTTGCTGCTAAGAAATTCGGTTAATCGGGTCCACTCTTCACTGGCATAACCCAAACCAAATTCTCTGATCGTTTCCTGGCTGATCCCTCTTTTCATTAGATAGTCGCGCGCCGGTTTATTTGTTTTTAAGATTTTATAATAGTAATTAGCCGCTTCCCGGTGCAATTCATAAAGCCGCTTTTTTTTCTCGTAGGCCTGATGGTCTGCCTGCTGGTTCTGCTTTTCAGGCAATATTATATTTGCCCGGGCAGCCAGAAATTTGAGGGCATCCATAAAAGGCAGTTTTTCCATTTCCATTATAAAGGTAATCACATTACCACCTGCTCCACAACCGAAACAATGATACAGCTGTTTTTCGCGGGAAACTGTGAAGGATGCCGTTTTTTCGTTATGAAACGGACACTTGCCCTTAAAAGAGTTGCCGACCCGCTTTAGGGTCATATAACCCGAAGCGACATCGACAATATCATTTGCTTCGATGACCGATTGTATCAATTCTTCGGAGTAGAAAGTTGTCATTGTATTATCCTTTTTAAAAAGTCTTGACTTTTAAGAGTCTATTATTTCTATTCTAAATAAAATAGCATTCTCCTTGTTTTAATATCCTTTATTTTTAAATTTAAACAAAAATAAAGTTTCAATAATCTTTCAAAATTTTATGATCAGTGGATATATATTAATTATTTGGGTAATAATTAATATATCACAATTTATTAAAGAAAGAGGTATGATTATGGAAAAGAAACAAATTATTGAAGAAATTCATGAAAAAGTGAAAGCTGCCAGTTTTAATGATTATGGGAAAGCTGTTCTCAGTATGGACGGCGTGGCTGATGGCCAGATGATTATCGATGTCCTCGATGAATTAAAATCAGACACGAGTTTTGATTTTGATTTTGATTTGGACAAGATGCTGCTAACGGTTCATAATCCCGATGATGACCTCGATGGCTTTGCCAGAAGACACCCTTCTCCCCAAAAATGTAAATAATTATTTATCAAAAGGCCTCATTATCAAAGTGCTCCATTGGATCCCTCCAATGGAGCACTTTTTGTGATTTAACGTAAAGAGAAACCCCAAAGGGTTTCTCTTGTAATTGAAAAGATTACATTTCTGCTTTTTGTTTATAACCGAGGTAACGATCCCATGCTTCTTCCTTTGCTGCTTCGTAAAGGGTTGCTGAAACTTCTGGGAAGGTCAGTTTTAATGAGGTGTAACGCACTTCTGAATCGAGGAATTCGGTGAATTTTTCGATATCCGGCGCTTTTGAATCCAGGATAAAGGGATTCTTTCCTTCTTCTTTAAGGGTTGGATTAAATCGGTACAGATGCCAGTAACCGGCTTCCACAGCGAATGCTTCGTGTGATTGGGTATGGCTCATCCCGCCTTTAATACCGTGGTTGATACAAGGCGCATAGGCAATGATCAGTGATGGTCCATCATAAGCTTCGGCTTCCTGAAGGGCTTTCATAAATTGGTTCTTATCAGCACCCATGGCAACCTGTGCAACATAGACGTAGCCGTAGGTGGCAGCCATCATTCCTAAGTCTTTCTTCTTGATGCGCTCTCCAGCCGCCGCAAATTGTGCTACTGCACCAGTTGGCGTTGATTTTGATGCTTGACCACCAGTATTGGAGTAAATCTCAGTATCCATAACCAGCACATTGACATTTTTACGGGTCGCCAGTACATGATCTAATCCGCCATAGCCGATATCGTAAGCCCAACCGTCGCCACCAAAAATCCATTGTGATTTTTTGATCAGGAAGGCTTGGTTATCGAGTATGAATTTAACAAATTGAGCCACTTCTTCACTTGGAGTAAAGTTTTCTAATGCTTCAACCAGTTTAGGTGATGCAATTTTTGAGGCTTCTGCGTCTTTTCTGCTATCAATCCATGCATTAATTGCGTCTTTTACTGCATCTGGCGCATTGCTGTCAATTATTTGAGTTGCGTAGCTCTGAATGTTATCAGCCATTTTTTCGGTAGCCAACATCATCCCGTAGCCATACTCTGCGGTATCTTCAAATAAGGAGTTTGCCCAAGCTGGACCTTTTCCTTCTGAATTGACACAATAAGGTGTCGATGGTGAGGATGCTCCCCAGATTGATGAACAACCAGTAGCGTTAGCAACTAGCATCCGATCGCCGAACAATTGGGTGATTGTCTTAACGTATGGTGTTTCACCACAACCAGCACAAGCTCCCGAGAATTCAAGCAATGGTTGACAGAATTGACTGCCCTTAACGGTTGTCTTGCTTACCAGGTTATCTTTGATCTTAACGGTTGTTGAATAGTTCCACAAGGGAATCTGATTAGCCTGGGTATCAATTGCTTCCATTTCCAGGGCTTTCGTTTTAGCCGGGCAGGCATCCTGACAATTACCACAACCGGTACAGTCAAGGGTGCTGACCTGGATACGATATTCCAGACCGTCAAATTGTTTTCCGGTCGCTTTCAAGGTTTCAAAGCCTTCTGGAGCCGCTGCTTTTTCACCGCTATCTACTAACACTGGACGAATCGCAGCGTGTGGGCAGACAAACGAACACTGGTTACATTGAATACAGTTTTCTGGTATCCATTTTGGCACATTAACCGCGATACCACGTTTTTCATAGGCCGATGATCCCGCCATGAAGGTTCCATCTTCAATGCCAGTAAAGGTTGATACAGGGATATCGTCACCTTCTAATCGGTTTATCGGACGGAGTATCTTAGAAATAAATTCTGGGACATTTTCTTCAGCTGCAAGCTCAGTGTTAAGCGACTTCCAGGCTTCCGGTACTTCAACCTTAGCTGGTGCGTCAACGCCACGGTCAACAGCGGCATTATTCATGTCGACAATTTTTTGGCCCTTGTTTCCATAATCTTTCAGGATCCCGGCTTTGGCGTAAGCCACGGCGTCTTCAATTGGAATGATCTCAGCCAGTTTAAAGAAGGCCGATTGCATAATCATGTTGGTGTGACGACCAAGACCAATTTCTTCGGCAATTTTGGTGGCGTTGATAGTATAGAAATTGATGTCGTTATCGGCAATATATTTCTTTAAAGATGCTGGTAATTTTTCATCTAGTTCAGCTGCTTCCCATACGGTATTCAACAGGAAGGTTCCACCTTTTTTCAAACCTTTTAGAAGATCATATTGGTTAACATAGGCTTGGGTTGAGCAGGAAACAAAGTCTGAGTTAACAATTAGGTAAGTTGATTTAATTGGTTTTTTACCAAATCTCAAGTGTGAAACGGTAACCCCGCCGGATTTTTTACTATCATAGGAGAAATAACCCTGAGCATACAAGTCAGTATGATCGCCGATAATTTTAATCGCCGATTTGTTAGCACCAACAGTTCCATCAGAACCAAGACCCCAGAACTTACAACCCTTTGTCCCGGCTGGAACAGTAAAGATGCTTTCAGGCAGTTCAAGATTTGTGTGGGTAACATCATCGACAATCCCGATGGTAAATTTATCTTTGGGTTTATCAAGTTTTAAATTATCATAAACGGCTTTAATCTGGGTTGGAGTTGTATCTTTGGAACTCAGTCCATAGCGACCACCAACAATTAGTGGTTGGAATTCTTTGCCATAGAAGACGGTACAGATATCCTGGTATAAAGGTTCACCCAATGAACCAGGTTCTTTAGTACGGTCTAAAACGGCAATTTTTTTAGCTGTTTTTGGTAATACTTTTAATAAGTATTCTGGTGCAAAAGGTCTGAATAAACGAACCTTGATGAGTCCGATTTTTTCGCCCTGAGCCATTAAGTAATCAATTGTTTCTTCAATCGTATCGGTTACCGAACCCATCGCGACGATGATATTTTCCGCATCATCAGCACCGTAATAATCAAATAAATGGTATCCCCGACCAGTTTCTGCTGAAATTTTTTCCATATATTCCGCAACAATAGCTGGAATATTATCATAGAAGGGATTACACGCTTCACGTGCCTGGAAGAAAATATCCGGATTCTGTGCAGTTCCCCGAGTTACAGGGTGTTCTGGATTCAAGGCGTTATTTCTGAAAGCCTGAATGGCATCAAAATCAGCTAATTTCTTAAATACATCGTAATCGATGACTTCAATCTTCTGAACTTCGTGCGAGGTTCTGAAACCATCAAAGAAATGCATAAATGGTACTCGGCTTTTAATCGCAGCTAAATGGGCAATTGCTGCCAGGTCCATTACTTCCTGGACACTTCCTGACGCCAATAAAGCAAAACCAGTTTGACGGCAGGCCATAACATCGCTATGATCACCAAAAATTGATAGTGCCTGGGCAGCTAGAGTACGGGCAGTAACATGAAAAACACCTGGTAGTAATTCGCCAGCTATTTTATACATATTTGGAATCATCAGTAAAAGTCCCTGGGATGCCGTAAAGGTGGTCGTTAACGCACCAGCTGCTAATGAACCGTGGACCGCTCCAGCAGCGCCGCCTTCTGATTGCATTTCCGAAACAGTAACTGTTTCTCCAAAGATATTTTTTCGTCCCTGAGAAGCCCAAACATCGGCATATTCAGCCATTGGGGATGAAGGGGTAATTGGGAAAATAGCGGCAACCTCGGTAAACGCATAAGCAACGTGTGCAGCTGCGGTATTTCCATCCATTGTCATCATTTTTTTTGGCATGATTTTCCTCCTTGAAATTAAAAACATAATGTTTTTATTGTTGATTTAAATAGCAAAATTTTATCTATGAAATTATATCATATTAATTTTTGGGTGTATACACTTTAGCATGGGTAATTTTTTGTCTATATTTATAGGTAATAATTCAATGTTTTACCAGAAAACGATTAAAGTTAACCTTTACTGGTTTATATTTCTTTTAGTTTGGATACAGTTAGTTATTCGAAAACTTATATCCGCACAAATTACTTTTTCAAAATAACTTACTGCGGATGAACTGTCAAAATAATTATTAACAGTTCATCAACCGTAATTTTTGTGATGGATAATTTTTTTATTGAATTGATTGCTTGTAAATTATTTTTTCTTTTTTGCTTCTTTAAATGCCAGTTTCTCAGGTATTAAGAAATCTGTCTGGAATTCAAAACATTCCTTGGCAACAACACTGCTTAACACCAACAAACTGATTAAGTTTGGTATCGCCATCATCCCATTCATAGCATCTGATAAATTCCAGACGACTTCCAGGGCGGTGGTAGCACCAACAAAAACAACCAGGCAGTAAAGAATCCGATAAATTGTGACGGCAATTGGGGCTTTGATTAAATATTCCAGCGACTTTTCGCCATAATATTCCCAACCCAGTATGGTTGAAAAGGCAAAGAGAGTAATCCCGACCGTTACAATATAACCACCAACCGGTCCCAGAGCCGATTGGAAGGCAGCAATGGTCAGGTTTGCGCCCATTAGGATTTCGCCGCTAGCGTCCAGTGTCCCCAGGGCTCCAGATGAGGCAATCACCAGGCCAGTAATCGTACAGACAATGATGGTATCAAAAAAGGTTCCGGTCATATTGATATAACCTTGACGTGAAGGATGATCTGTTTTAGCGGCGGCGGCGGCAATTGGTGCCGATCCTAAACCGGCTTCATTAGAGAATACCCCCCGGGCAACCCCCCAGCGCATCGCTGTCAGCATTGTCGCGATAATGGTTCCGCCAACACCACCAGCCATTGCCGATGGAGAAAAGGCCATGGTAAAGATTTCTGCAATGCCGGCAGGTACGTTCTCAAAATTGATGATAATAACAAGGAGTGATGCCAAGACATAGAACACCGCCATAAACGGTACAATAATCCCCGACACCCGACCAATACTCTTGATCCCGCCGAGAATAACTAAAAATGCCAGCACCGTCAGAATCAGACCTGTTATCCAGGTGGGTACTCCAAAAGTTCCATTCACAGCTCCGGCAATAGAATTGGCCTGAGTCATGTTTCCGATTCCAAATGATGCCACGGTAGCAAACAATGAGAACAAAAAGGCCAGGATTAAACCGAGTTTTTTGTTTTTAAAGCCGTTTTTCATGGCATACATCGGACCACCGGCCATTTCGCCTTTGGCGTTGGTTTCCCGGTATTTTACCGCCAAAACACTTTCGGCATATTTAGTCGAAAGGCCAAATAGGGTGGAAATCCACATCCACACTAGCGCTCCCGGTCCTCCCAGAACCATCGCTGTTGCGACACCGACGATATTCCCGGTGCCAATGGTAGCCGCCAGGGCTGTCATCAGTGACTGGAAGGGTGAAATATCACCACTAGAATCATCTTTTTTAGTTTTGTCTGTTTTGGTAAAGACGGATTTGATGGCAAATCCCAAGTTGAGCCATGGCGCAAACTTTAACCGCACTGTTAAAAAGATCCCTGTTCCCATCAGCAGTGCCAGCATAATGGGTCCCCAAACAAAATTATTTACAGCTGAAATGATTTCCGAAAAATTTATATTGCCCCCTTAAAATTTATAATCTTTAATATCGATTACAGAGTTGTTGAGAATATTCTGATAACAAGGGCTTCACCATTATTTCAACAGTGTCACCCTTGTTATCTGGTATTTTTTGCTCAATTTTATGTCTTTAATTTTTTCGTTTTCTATATTTCCTGATGCTGCTGATTATTTTTTTGTTTCTGGTATGATTGGTTTTCTTAAGCGCTTTTTTTTAGCCTACAGTAATTCGTCGGCTGGTACATATTCTTTATTTAAGCCTTCAGCGACACCTTTACAAGTAACATGTCCCTTGTAGGTGTTTAAGCCTAGCAGTAAAGCGGGATCATCTTTCATAGCTGCTTCTGGTCCCTTGTTGACGATCGCCAGTAAGTATGGCAGGGTCGATCCGGTCAGGGCGTAAGTGGATGTTTTAGGAACAGCGCCTGGCATATTCGCTACTGAATAGTGGATAACGCCATGTTTTTCAAAGCAGGGATCATCATGAGTGGTGCTATGATCAATGGTTTCTACTGATCCGCCCTGGTCAATCGCTACATCAACAATAACTGAACCTTTTTTCATGTTCTTGACCATCTCTTCTGAGACCAGTTTAGGGGCTTTTTCGCCGGTAACTAATACGCCGCTGATGAGTAGATCAGATTTTTTGGTCAGCTCGGCCATGTTGTAAGGATTACTAATTAGTGTCGATACCCGACCATTAAAAACGTCATCAACATAGGTTAATTTTGGTTTGCTGATATCAATCACCGTTACATGAGCACCCAGGCCAACTGCCATTTTCGCGGCGTTCATACCAACAGTACCAGCGCCGATTATCATCACTTCTGCTGGTAATACCCCGGTTACACCGCCAAGTAACATCCCCACACCACCATGGTAACGTTGCAGCATGGTAGCACCAACTTGAACGGACATTCTGCCGGCTACTTCACTCATTGGGATCAGTAAAGGCAATGATCGGTCTGGCAATTCAACTGTTTCATAGGCAATAGCAGTAATTTTTTTCTTCACTAAAATATCGGTTAAAGGCAGGTTTGGAGCAAGATGTAGATAAGTAAATAGCGTTTGTCCTTCTTTCATCAGTTCATACTCAGATGCAATCGGTTCTTTTACTTTTACAATGATGTCGGCTTGTTCAAATACTTCTTTGGCCTGTTGCAAAATGACCGCGCCCTCTGCCACGTATTCACTGTCTTGAATGCCACTTTCAATGCCGGCCTTGGTTTCAACCAATACCTTATGGCCACTCATTACCAGGGCATGGACACCTGCTGGGGTAACCGAAACGCGTGACTCATTGTTCTTAATTTCCTTTGGAATACCTACAATCATGATAAAACCTCCTGTGTTTTCATTATAAATTTTTTTAATATAAACGTTTAAATGTTGATAAATAAATCTCTACAACCCATCAACTTCGTAAGGAAGAATGGAGTATGTATTTTTTACGGTCGACAGGGTTACAATCGTTTTAGTCTTTTGTACCCCGGGAACTGTTTTGATGCGATTTAACACTGCTTCCAGACTTTGCGTATCTTTAGTAATAATTTTAATTAAATAATCATAATCTCCGGCCAGATAATCACATTCGATGATCTCATTCTCGTTTTTCACCAATTCGACAAATCCTTCAATATAATTTGGGTGTTTAAGGGATATAAACATGTAAGCAACCAGATTTTTATTCATCTTTTGAGTCGAAAGATGAATGGTATACTTTTGAATGATTCCGGAAGAATCTAATTTTTTTATTCGTTCACTGATCGCAGGAACCGATAAACTGACTTCATTAGCAATTTCAGAAGCCGTAACTCTGGCATTTTTCTGCAACAGCTTTAGGATTTCAATATCAATTGAATCCATGTAGCTCTCCTTCCTATATTGTCAAGCCTCAAATCATTGATTTTTAAGGCTTTTATTTAAATAGTTACCTCGATAACCAGAGCTAAAAGTGCAGAACAGTCATTGTATCTTGTACTGAATAGCTAAAAATAGGTATAACTTATAAAGCA